>JBGPNU010000335.1:0-3539 GCA_041487675.1 Binatus sp. (SeqCode) | reverse complement strand
GCATTCGCGGAGTTGCCATGCAGCAGCACAATCGTCCGCGCTGCATCGGGATTCCACTCCAGGTAATGCAAGCGTGGCGTGCCTTCGAAGAGATGGCTGTGCGGCGCCGTCATTTCAGATCTTTAAAAAAATCTCGCAGAGCCGCGATCAGCCCTGCCGGATTATCCAACATCGCGTGATGATAGGAATCGTCGATCTCGGCGAGCCGCCCGTTGGGCAGCGCCGCGACCATCTTTTTCGCAGCCTCGCGATCGAGCATGGGACTCCTGGTGATCTTCACGACCAGCGACGGGCACGCGATTCGATGCAGCGAATCCCACACGCGCAGCGGCTCGCGAATCAAGGTGCGCCGATCGAGCTTATGCGTCCACGCGCCGTCTTCGAGGCGCTTGTAGGTGTGGCGCGCGACGTGATCGAAAATTTCCTTTTTCGCCAGCGTCTCGCGCGGCAACACCTTGAAATTGCGGGTCGCCTCTTCGAGCGATTCGAAGCGGCGCGGCGGTTTGTCCGCGTACCTCCGCAAAAACTCGACCGCATATTCCGAGTAATCGGCCGGGCTGTCGATCACGACCATCGCGCGCAGCTTCTCGCTGTGCTCCGCCGCGTACACCAGCACATTGTGCGCGCCCATCGAATGGCCGACCAGAATCGGCGCGCCGAATCCCCATCCGTCGATCACCTGGTCCAAGTCCGATGCGTAATGCCGCGAGCCATATTCCCAATCCTGGGCCCATTCGCTCTCGCCATGCCCGCGTTGATCGAGTGCGAGCGCATGAAAATCTCCGCTGAATGCGGGCGCGACGAAATCCCACCAATGCGCGTGCGCCGAACCGCCGTGAATGAACAGAATTGGGCGCTTACCTTCGCCGCCATAGTCCAGGCAGTTGAGCGTGAGTCCGTTGGCTTTGAAACGGTGCTCCTTCATCCGTCACTCGCCATTTTCATCACGCGCGCGCCTGATACCTTTGCAGCGCGCTCCTTTCATGCCACCATTCTATTAGTTGTTCCTGCGCACGACCTGAAGCCATGCGAGATCGAACTCGGCTGAAACCACTATCTCTAGTTGCCATCCTGATGCTCGCGCTCGCGGTCCTGCCGGCTACCGTGCGCGCACAGGACTCCAACACGGGCAAGGCGCGCGCACTCGTCGAAGCCGCAATCAAAATGACCGACAGCAACGCAGCAGTAAAGCTGCTCTGGCAGGCGACGGATATCGATCCCACCCTGGGGGACGCTTACGTTTACCTCGGCCTGTACTACGACTCGCGCTCCGATCATGCCAACGTGATAAAAGTTTACCAGAAGCTGATCAAATATCAGCCCAAGCAGATCAGTGCATATCTGAATATCGGCGAGGCGTACATGTCGTATTCGCCGCCCAAGACCGATGACGCGCTGGTCTATTACCGCAAGGCGTACGAGATCGATCCCAAGAATCCTTTCGCGGCTCTGAGAATCGGACAACTGCTCGCGCAGACCGGCAACCACGACGACGCGCTCAAGTATCTGAGAATTGCGCTCGGCGACAGCGCGAAAAATCCTGCCGTCTCGGCGGAGGCGGAAAAAACTCTCAAGCAGATGGGCGCGCTCTAACCGCGCGCGCCGTTACTTCTGCGGCGGAGCCTGCATAGGCTCCGCGAAACCCTCTGGCGGGCCGTGCTCATGCCCGTGTTCGTGCCCGCCGCCGTGCTCCGTCCATGGCCGCGCGAATTCGCGATCGAATTTCTGCTGTTGCTCGGGCGTGAGCGCTTCGCGAACCTGACCGAGCGCCTGCCAGAACAACTCATGACGGCGGTGGTGAAATTCCTGCTCCGCCTGCCTCACCTTGAACCGCGTTTCGCGCAAGATGTCGCCGATTCGATCGCGCTGCGCGGGAGTCAATTGCAGATCGCGATTCATGCGCTCCATTATCGATCCTCCGGGCACGCGCAGAACCCGGTAGCGGTATGCCAGCGTGCTGACGGCGAAGCCCATTAGCAGGCCCGAAACGCCGACCAGCAGGCCGAGCCATAAATTCGATTTAGCTGGCAAGGTCACTCTCAGTCACCGGCATTTCCGGCGCCAACGGATCGGCCACAACTTCGTTATTAGCGTTCGCATCGGGCATCGACAGTTCGTCACTGAGCATCTGGCCGGGCGCGTTCACGGAATAAAACGCGGCGCTGCCGGCCATGACGAATATCGCCGCCGCCGCTGACATCGCGACCCATCGCCGCGGATTCGCCGTCTCGCGCGATACCGATGCGAACCGTCGCGGACGATCGCCGAGCGAGAACTCGCGCCGCATTGGCGCCGATACGCGGGCCGACGACGACGGCGGGTCCGATTCCGAATGCAGCACCGGCGCCGTCAACGCGAAGACCCGAAACGCGTGATCGCACTTCGCGCACGTCTTCAGATGCGCCAGTATCTCCGCCCGGCGCTCGCCCGTCGCACGATTGCGCCACACTGCCGAAAACTCTTGCCGTGATTCAAAACAGTTCATGATTGTTACCTGGTGCGTTGCCCGGCCGCGAGCATCCGCTCCGCCTGTTTACGAAGCGCCTGCCGCGCGCGAAACGCGCGGATTTTTACCTTTGCCTCACTCCATCCAAGCGTCTCGGCGATTTCGCTGACGCTCAGTTCTTCGCTTTCCTTGAGTACCATCACCATTCGATCCTCGGGCTTGAGCGTGTCGAGCAGGCGATGCGCCAGATTGTAGGATTCGCGCCGCTCTTCGGCTTCGCCAACGATCTGCTCGGGCGTCGCTCCATTCACCAACTGCATCCATTGCACTTCGGGTGCGCTGAAGTCGCCGACCAGTTCCTCGGGCCGGCGCCGCCTCCGGCGCAACTCGTCATAACAAAGGTTCACGACGATCGCGCGCAGCCATCCGCCAAACGGCATCTCCGCCCGATAGGTTGCGAGCGCCGTGAACGCGCGGATGAAACTCTCCTGCGCGATATCGCGCGCCATCTCCTCGTCGGAGAAAAAACGCCGGCACAGCCGCTCGACGCGCTGGCGATGGCGCCCTGCAAGCTCGCTGAACGAATCAGTCTGCCCGGCAAGGACTTCTGCTATGAGCTCCTCGTCGGGTTTGTCCGTCAATCTCCACCCTGCCCTTCTTCTCGCCGACAGACCCAACATAACTGTTTATTAATACGCATTGTCCAGCCAGCGGTTACACGATTTTGAGCCGATTTCCGCCCCAGTTTCGGACTTCCTGTCTTAATCAAGCGGGAAGCAACGAAAACGAAACCTGGATGAGGTTTCGCTCTCCTAAAAAGCTAAAATCGAATCGAGTTCCAACTCTTTACTTTTTCGGGGGCGCAGCCAAGCCGGCGCGCGCCAGATCGGCAGGCGTATCCAGATCGAGATTGATTCCCGGATCGTCCAAGTCCACATACTGCACGCGGGATGCATCGGCGTTCACGACGTGCCGCGCACCCTCACCCTCCGGCGCGCTCTGAAGTTCGGCAAACACCGAGCGATCGAAAAGCACCGGATGGCCGCGCCGTCCGGTACTCCGCGCAATCACAATCGGCTTGCGGGTTCGCTCG
>JBGPNU010000334.1:0-3542 GCA_041487675.1 Binatus sp. (SeqCode) | reverse complement strand
CGTGAAAGGCGCTGGCCTCGCGATTCAAATTGAATCGAAGCGCGGTGACCAATCCCGATAGAAGGCTCGCGCGCAGCTCGCTGAGTTCCGCCGAAAGCGGGTTGGTTACTTTGACCGGCCGGGCGGCGGCTTGAACGCCTGGAAAACGCGCGTTGTCGGCGGGTGCGATAAACGCAATTGTGGCGGCCTCGGTCAGGCCGCATCCAAGCATCACTTCCCGCGTGCCCTTCATAAATTCGCGCTCGCGATTGACCGGCGCAAGCGCGGCAACGCGCGGGGGGATCGCCGCCGGGATGTCCTCGAGTCCGCCCAGCCGCGCGACTTCCTCGACCAAGTCGGCCTGCTCGATAAGATCGGAGCGGAACGAGGGTGGCGAGACCGCGAGCACACCCCGGCCGCGAGCGCTCACCTGCGCGCCGAGCGATTTGAGGCGGCTCTTCGTGACAGCCGGCGCGATCGGGGCGCCGAGCAACGCTTCCATCGCGGCGAGGTCAAGTTGTATCTCGCGCGGCTCCGCCTTGCGCGGTTCGAAGTCGGCGATCGTCGATGCTTCCTTACCGCCCGCGATTTTTCGGATCAACTCAGCCGCTCGAATCAGCGCGCCGACCTGTCCTTCGCGGTCGATTCCACGCTCGAAGCGATAGCTCGCCTCGCTGCGCAGCCCCAGGCGCCGCGCCGTGCGCGCGATTGTCATTGGCTCGAAGTAGGCGCTCTCGAGCAGGATAGTTTCGGTCGAGTCGCTGACTTCGGAATTGAGGCCGCCCATCACGCCGGCTATGGCGAGCGCTTTTTCGCCTTCGTTGTCGGCAATCATCAGGTCGTTCGATTCGAGCGTGCGCGCGACCTTGTCCAGGGTGACGAATTCGCGCGTAGCGCCGGCGCGGCGAACGACAATCCTGCCGCCCGCGATTTTCGCGAAGTCGAATGCGTGCAACGGCTGCCCGAGTTCCAGCATCACGTAGTTGGTCGCATCGACGACGTTGTTCAGCGCGCGCATCCCGCATAGTTCGAGTCGCCGCCTAAGCCATGCCGGAGACGGACCGAGCTTGATTCCCGTCATCGCGAGCGCGGCATAACGCGGACACAAATCCGGCGCGTCAATCGAAACCGAAAACGCAACCGCGTCTTGCGAACGGGGAGTACGGGTCTGACGCAGCTTCGGCGCTTGAAGTTTTGCGGCGAACAGCGCGGCGACCTCGCGCGCGAGTCCCAGGATGGACAGGCAATCGCCGCGATTCGGCGTGATTTCAATGTCGAGCACGGTGTCACTCAGATGAAGATATTCGGCGACTTCCGCGCCGAGCGTTGCGTCGGCTCCCAGAGCCAGAATACCGGCGTGATCCTGCGAAAGGCCGAGTTCGTGTTCGGAGCAGAGCATCCCCTCCGACGTCACGCCGCGGATTACCGCTGCCTCCAGCGGTGGTTCTTTGCCAAGCTGCGCACCTACCAGCGCGAGCGGCACAATCATGCCGGCCGTTACATTGGGCGCTCCGCACACAACTTTGAACTTGCCCTTGACGCCCGCATCGACCTCGCACAGCTTGAGGCGGTCCGCGTTCGGATGCTTTTCGACCTGGAGCACCCTGGCCGCGAACACGCCGGCGAATCCGGGCGTCAGTTTCTCGGCATTTTCGACCACCAGCCCCGCGTAACTGAGGCGCCGGGAAATCTCCTCCGGAGACGCGTCGATGCTGACGAAAGTTTTGAGCCAACTGAGCGGCAGCTTCATCGCACACCCCCGCTCAAGGCCGGAAACTGGGCCAGGAAGCGCAGGTCGTTTTCGAAAAACAGGCGCATGTCGTCAACCCCGAGTTTCATCAACCCGGTGCGTTCGACGCCGATGCCGAAGGCGAAGCCCTGGTACTCCTCGGGATTGTATTCGACCGCGCGCATCACGTTCGGATGGATCATTCCGCAGCCCAGCACCTCGGTCCATCCGGAATGCTTGCAGACCGGGCATCCCGCACCGTCGCAAAGGATGCAACGGATGTCGAGTTCCGCGCTCGGCTCGGTGAACGGGAAGTAGCTCGCGCGAAACCGCACCGCGGTCGATCCGAAAAACGCGTGCGCGAACTCGGTGAGCACACCCTTGAGATGCGCCATAGTGATTCGGCCGCGTTTATCGATCATGAATCCCTCGATCTGCGTGAACATCGGCGACGTGCGCACGCCCAGATCGTCGCGCCGGTAGCATTTTCCGGGACACACGACGGCCAGCGGCGGCCGGCGCTGTTCCATTACCCGGATTTGCCCGTTCGAGGTATGCGTGCGCAACAGGCTCCCGCCCTCGACGTAAAACGTGTCTTGCATGTCGCGCGCCGGATGATGGGGGAGAAAGTTGAGCGCCTCGAAGTTATGGAAGTCGTCTTCGAGATCCTGGGTCATCGCGACTTCGAAACCCATCGCCTCGAAGATCTGCAGCATCTTCTCGAGAATATCGGTGATCGGATGAATCCGGCCCCTTGCGATGCGCATTCCGGGCAGCGTCACGTCGAGGCGTTTTTCATTGAGCGACTTCGCAAGCGCCGCGGCCTTGAGTTTCTCGCTCAGAGTCTCGACGCGCGCTTCGACTTCGCGTTTGATCTGATTGATGAGCTGGCCGATGGCCGGACGCTCCGCGTTTGGCACCTCGCGCATTGCGCGCATGATTTCCGTAAGCTCGCCCGAACGACCGAGCACGCGCACTCGAACCGCGTCGATTTGCGCTTCATCGGCATGGTCGGTGAGCTCCGCCATCGCGCGGCGCCTGATTTCTTCGAGTTGTTCCTTCATCATCGCTTCCCAGAGTCGTCAGAAAGGTTCGTCAGATATGTTGCATGCGCTGAAAACAAAAAACCATGTGGGAGACTACCCACATGGTTCCTGGTGCGCGGCGCTTGGAACGGCGCGGCTCTATGCTGCAGCCGAGCCGAGCGCGCTCTTCGCGGTGCGCACCAGCTCGGTAAACAATCCGTCGCGTTCCTGCGCGAGCTTCGCGAGCATCTTGCGATCGACCTCGACGCCGGCCTTCTTCAGTCCGTTCATCAGGCTGCTGTACGAAATGCCGCTCTCGCGCGCGAGCGCATTGATACGCGCAATCCAGAGCGTTCGGAAGTCGCGCTTTTTCTGCTTGCGATCGCGGTAGGCGTAGGTCAGGCCCTTTTCGAGCGTGGAGCGAGCCTGACGATAAAGTTTGCGCCCGCCGACGAAGCCGGAGGCGAGCTTGAGTTGACGCTTATGACGGCGGCGCGTCTTGGGTCCGCCTTTGGCGCGAGGCATCGGGGTCGAGTCCTTCCTTGCTGAATATCTGCGTCGATATCGTCGTTATAGTCGTGAATCGCGGCTTAAGCGTACGGCATCATCGCGCGAACTTTGGCGGCATCGGCCTTTCCCAAAATCCCGGTGGTGCGCAAGTGCGCCTTCTGTTTCGGGCTCTTGGCCGAGAACATGTGACGGGCGTACGCATGCTTGAACTTGACCTTGCCGCTCTTGGTCACCGAGAAGCGTTTGGCGGCGGTACGGCTGGTCCTGATTTTCGGCATGGTCGGCTTAAGTTTCTCTTT
>JBGPNU010000333.1:0-3651 GCA_041487675.1 Binatus sp. (SeqCode) | reverse complement strand
CCAAACCTGGGACCTGATTCGCAACTTCAAGGGCGGTACCGCGCTGTTCCATATGCCGGGGACGCCGATAAAATGCCCCGGCGCGCCGCAGAAAATCATGTACCTCGCGGCGGATCATTTTCGCAGGAACAAGATCTCCGCGAGCGTCATCTATGGATCCGCCACGCCCACGATTTATGGAGTCAAGGAGTACGCCGCGGTCCTCGACACGGTGGTTGGGCGCTATGGGATTGACGCGCGGTACAGTCATGACCTGGTGGAAATTCGGCCCGATAAAAAGGAAGCGGTCTTCGTCCAGAAGAACGATCCCGCCAAGGCACGGGTCACGATCGGCTACGACATCCTGCACGTTGCGCCGCCGCAGATCGCGCCGGAATTCATCCGCAACAGCGCGCTACCCGCGCAAGAACAGCCCGGACTCGGTTGGGTCGAGGTCGATCAATATACGCTTCAACACAAGCGTTATCCGAATGTATTTGCTTTGGGAGACGTGGCGGGTTCGCCCAACGCCAAGACTGGCGCGGCGGCAATCAAGCAGGCCCCGGTCGTCGTCAGCAATCTGCTCGCGGTGATGCGCGGAGCGTTGCCAATCGCGAAATACAACGGCTACGTCGCCTGTCCAATCACGACCGCTTACGGAAAGCTGCTGCTCTGCGAATTCGATTACACCGGCAAGCCGACTCCGACCATCCCCTTCATCAACACCGTTGCGGAGCGCTATGACACCTGGCTTTTGAAGCGCTACGGGTTGCCGTGGCTGTATTGGAACCTGATGCTGCGCGGCCGTGACGTGCCATTTCTGGGTGCGCGCGCTATCCGCAAGGCGGACGCGTCGAGGCGCGCGGAACAATCTACGGCGGCTGCGGCCAAATAGCCTGCTACTCACGCGCGGGAGATAAAGGCGGGTCTTTGCATCATCGGCCCAGCACCGCGCGCCGGGAAATCAATCCTCGCGCAACGGGGAAACGACCTGATGACGAACCCTCAAGACGAAAAGACAGCCGAGAAGTTCACGGGCGGCAATGCGCTCGAGTTGGTGGCCTACCAGGCCGGGGCGGTCGTGAGCCGGGAGCTCGTCAAGAAGAAGACCGGCACGGTGACGGTATTTGCCTTCGACAAGGCCCAGGGCCTCAGCGAGCACAAGGCGCCATTCGACGCCCTCGTCCTGGTGCTGGACGGTGTGGCCGAGATAACCATCGGCGGCGTGCCCCATCGCCTCGGCAAGGATGAGCTGATCCTGATGCCGGCCAACGTGCCCCACGCCCTGAAGGCGGTCGAGCGATTCAAGATGATGTTGGTGATGATCCGCGAGGAGGCGGGCTGACGGGACGCCCCCCCGGAGACGCGGCGCGAATCGAGCAATGTGTGTGTCATTGGAGCGGTCCGGATCTCCGCCCCAGAGGAGGCATCCGCCCGGTCGCAAACTCGAGCCGGAGTTCGCCACTTGGGGACGCATGTCGGCGAATAGGAAAGGATCGAAAGTGAACAAGCTGCTTACAAGCCTCGCGATGGCTGCCGCGCTAATCGTCACGGGTTCACTTGCCAGCTCTCACGCCTTTGCCGAGCAGACCGAGACAGTACCGCCGCAGATGTCATACCTGATGTTCTGTGCGGGGTGTCATGGGAAGACCGGCGGCGCCGATGGTCCGACGGCGGCTTCGCTCAGCATCAAGCCGCGCAACTTCACCGACTGCGCGGCGATGTCAAAGATTTCCGACGACACTATCTTCAAGGTAATCAAGTATGGAGGAGCATCGGCCGGGCTCAGCAGCGAGATGCCCGGATGGGCCGCCGCGATGAGCGACGATGAGATCAAAGGTCTCGCGAAGCACGTGCGCAGCTTTTGCAAAAGGTAGATCAGGGCAGGAGACTGAGAACCATGCCACATGATGGCGGGAAACATACCGATAGTCCGCGGCGGAATTCGCAAGCCTTACCGGCGGTGCACGGGCGGCGTTTTCGTCGACTGAGCCTGGGCGCGCTCGCGCTGCTGCTGGGCCTCGCGCCTGCCGGGGCGACGCGGGCGGCGCAGGAACGCGCCAAGACGTTCACCCTGAAGGTCGAAGATCTCAAGCTGAGCATCGGCGGCGGCATGACTTACGCCGCATCCACCTACAACGGCACCGTGCCTGGTCCGCTCATCCGCGTCACCCAGGGCGACGAGGTGACCATCAAACTCACCAATCGAACCACGAGCGCGCACGGAATCGACATCTACGCGGCGCAGATCGCCCCCAACGCGTTCAGCGGCGATCCCGGACGCGAGGTTAGTTACAAATTCCGTGCGGATGTCCCCGGAGTGTTCGCCTATCATTGCAGCGCGATTCCCGTACTGCGCCACGTGGCCGACGGGATGTACGGGATGACCATCGTCGACCCGGCGCACGGATGGCCCAACGGGAAGGCGCACGAAATCATGCTGGTGCAGGGCGAATTCTATGGCACGCCCGACGAGCGGGGCTTCATCGCGGGTGACAGCAAGGCGATGATCGAGGCGCACCCTGATTTCGTCGTGTTCAACGGTGCGGTGAACAAATACGACGTCGATAATCCGATCGAGATTAAAGTAGGGGAACTGGTGCGCATCTTCTTTTTGAATGCCGGCCCGAACCTCACCTCGACCTTCCATGTCAGCGGCGTGATCTTCGACACCGTGTACCAGAGCGGGAATCCCGCCGATGCGTTGCACAACGTCGCCAGCTTGCAGATCGGTCCGGGAACTGGTGCGGTTTTCGAATTCAGAGTCACTCAACCCGGGGACTACCAATTCGCCGACCAGGCGATGGCGCATCCATACAAAGGCGCGATTGGCGTCCTGCGCGCAACGCCATAGGCATCACTGCGGCATGAACGAGGGCTCCCGGTCTTCGCGGTCTGACCGCCCGTCGTCCACTAAAGCCGCCTACATCTAGCTTCCGGCCGGGGCAGGAACCCCGTCTGCGGAGCCGGGCTTGCCCTTGGGCCAAATCGTTTCGACTTCGCGCGAGTACACGTCGTAGAGCACGTTTACCAACTCGGCATGCCTGATCAGGATTCGCATGTCCCCGGTGATTTTGACCTTGCCCTTCAGTCCCGCGTCGATGAGATCGATCTGCCCAGCCGCGACCTCTTCGAATACCGATGCGGGAAACTCGAAGATGAACTCGAAATCCTTGCGCGGCGGCGGCGCGTCGGTTTGCCGATACTCGAGACATTTGCCGTCGGTGAACAACACCACGAAGTTGCGCAACTCGCCGACCGGGAGATAGCGCGAGCGCGCAGCGCCGACGATCTTCGCCAGCACGTGGAAGGCGCCACGCGGGGCATTCTTGTCGACTTCCGGATTTTCGTTGAGGAGCCTTTTGAGCGCCTCGTACCATTCGGTTGTGTAAATCGCAGGCATGCTAAAATCCTCTCGCGGCCGATCCGGTTCTCTTAATAGAGCCGATTTTCCCGCTCCCACGGCTTGGGCAGGCCGTAATCGTGTGCAATGACCTTGTATGCGTTGTAGCCGCCGGCCGCGCTGATTCCTCCGCCGCCCGCGGACGCGCCGCACATGTAGAGTCCTTCCAGCTCGCTCCGATAGATGTGCATCCGCGGGAGCGCGGGATTCATGTGGCCGAGTCGTCCGTGGGAGAAATCTCCCTCGGGCATCGCGATCCGCCGTTCCAT
>JBGPNU010000332.1:0-3695 GCA_041487675.1 Binatus sp. (SeqCode) | reverse complement strand
CCGATGTAACAAATCTTTTCGAACGGCGCGTCGTCACGAACTTTCGCGAGTGCTATTTCGGGCACCACCGTGAAGTTCGCGAAGGTCGAAGTGCCCATGTAGTGATGAAGCATCTGGCCGTCGCGCGAGAATCTGCTGGTTCCGTCGGGCATGACGCCACGGCCCTGGGTCTCGCGAATAGCAGTACAGAGATTGGTCTTGCCAGAGAGGCACGCGGGACAATTGCGGCATTCGGGAATGTAGAGCGGAATGACGTGGTCGCCGCGCTTGAGCGTGTTGACGCCGGGGCCGGTTTCAACCACGACGCCCGCGCCCTCATGCCCCAGGATCGAGGGGAACAGTCCCTCCGGGTCGGCGCCGGAGAGCGTGTATGCGTCGGTGTGACAGACTCCAGTAGCTTTGATCTCGACCAGGACTTCGCCCGACCTGGGTCCTTCGAGGTCAACGGTGGTGACTTCGAGCGGTTTGCCGGGCTCACTTGCGACTGCCGCTTTAACTTTCACGATTCGAATTTTCCGCCGCGCGCAATCCCACGAAACCATCGCGAATCGCTAGCTTGCCTTCACTATTCAAGACTTCGAAAAAGACGCCGGTACTCGACGCCTGGTTGCGCACGGCGTCGGTGAAAATACGGACCGTCAGCGTGGACGGCATCGTCACCATCGCGCCGAATCGGCAGGCGACCCTGCTGACGCGGGTTGGATCGGACTCCGCCCGGGTCTCGACGATCCGCGACACCGCAAGGGCGAGCGTCGCGGTGCCGTGAAGGATGATCGAGGGAAGACCGGCGGCGCGCGCGACGGCGGCGTCGGTATGAATCGGATTAAAGATGCGCGCGCATTCGGTATAGACCTGCGCCATCCCGGCGGGCACCGGGATTTTTATCTCGGCCCGCGGCTTCACGGACGCATCGGCGGGCGCGGCCGGCGGCGTCGAGAGGCCGGCAGGACGGTCGGGACCTTCGACGCCGACGCCACGATAGATCGACCCATACCATGACGTGCAAACCGGAGTGCCGCTCGCGTCGGTGGTATCGAGCCGCGTCAATTGGTACGCGCCGGGTCTGCGGCGCTCGACGCCCGCAATCAGCAGCCGCGTACTGAGTGTTTCAGGCGGACGGATCGGCCGATGAATGATCAAATCGTGGGTCGCGTGCACGCCGCGCATCGCCTCTTCATCGGTGAGCAAATTGGTCTTGAAAAGCCGGCGCATAGCGACGATCAACGGCCACTCGAAACAGACCGGGAACATCGGATGCGCAACAAACTCCGCCGGACGACGGGTGTCCACGTAGGCGGAAAGCGAGTCGCCCAGCGCCGCCGCATACGCCATAGTCCATCGCGCGTCGATCTCGCTCGCGGCAGGCTCCGAGGCGGCGTTCACGATGGAAGAGGCGAGCGCCATCAGTTACTTTTACGCGCGCAGACCGGCGGCGTCCACCGCCGGCGATCAAATCGGGCGATACGCTCTCGCACGCTTGAAGCGATTCCTGATTGGTGCCAAACCAATCGGGGTGAAGCTCGCAGGAGGGAACAAGATGGCCGACAAGAGTATCGCACCGGAACAACTGATCGCGTCGTTGCTCGAAGGCAGGTCGCGGCGCGAGGTCATGGTTATACTTGCGCGGCTCGAGCACGGAGGCGCGGGAATCTACGAGTCGCTTGCATCTGAGGAAAAGAATCAAAAGGCGCGCGAGGCGCTGCTGGCCGCGGCCCAGCGCGAGGAGCAGAACTCGGCGCTGCTCAAGCTGATGACCACCACCAAGGACAAGTGCGAGAAATGCGGCAAGCCGGCGCCGGGCGAGGCCGACGCGCTATCCTGTTCGTTTCAATGCACCTTCTGCGCAGATTGCGCTAGCGGATACAATCACGTGTGCCCGAACTGTTCGGGAGAGCTCACGGCGCGCACCATTTCCGGTTGAGGACATTCAGTAATTTCGGCGCCTGCAAAGCGCGATGGCTGAGCTTCGAATCGAGATTGCCGGCGATAGAATTCCCGGCGCGGCGGAAGTCCGCGGACTTTACGGGCGATGGCGAAACCCTGATAGAGTAAATGGAATCCCAACAACCTTGGTGTTTCCAGTAGATCCGCTGGGAATCGCAGCCGAAATCGTGCCGAGAACGTTTCAAGGAGTTAAGTCATGCGCGCTGCCATAATGCGAGGCAAAAAACTCGTCGTCGATAATGTTCCAACCCCGGTTCCCGGGCCGGGCGAAGCGCTGGTGAAAACGCTCGCTTGCGGAATTTGCGGTTCGGATCTGCACGCGCTCAAGCACGCGGAAAAGCTGGTCGAGGGTTCGCGCAAGGCGGGCGCTCCGTTCGTGATGGATCTCAATCGCGACATCGTGATGGGTCATGAGTTCTGCGCGGAGGTGATCGATTACGGGCCGCAAACACAAAAGCATCTGAAGCCGGGGACGCGGGTCTGTGCGATGCCGGTGCTCATCAGATCGACCGGCGTGGAAGCGGTAGGCTACTCGAACGAAAATCCCGGTGGCTACGGCGAATTGATGCGGCTAACCGAATTTCTGCTGCTCGAAGTGCCCAATGGCCTTTCGACCGAGCGCGCCGCGCTGACGGAACCGATGGCGGTGGGCTATCACGCCGTGCAGAAAGCGCGGCTCGGCCCGGATGATGCGCCGCTGGTGATCGGATGCGGGCCGGTTGGGCTTGCGGTGATCGCGGCGCTGAAGCTTATCGGCGCGCATCCAATAGTCGCGGCAGATTTTTCGTCGCGCCGGCGCGAGCTGGCAAGACAGATGGGAGCCGATTTCGTTGTCGATCCCAGAGAGAAGTCGCCTTACGACAGCTGGAAAGAAATGGCCGTGTACGCCGATCCCGCGACGGCGCCAAAATTGCCCCCATGGATTCCCGGTCCGGCGGTGAGGCCCGCGGTAATTTTCGAATGCGTGGGCGTGCCCGGCGTGATCGAGTCGATAATGGCGGCCGCGCCGGGCAATGCGCGCATCGTCGTGGTCGGCGTGTGCATCGAGCGCGATCAAATCGAGCCGCTGACCGGAATCAGCAAGGAACTAAATATCCAGTTCGTGCTCGGCTATTCCCCCGACGAGTTCGCCGCGACGCTGCGTCATCTCGCAGAAGGCAACGTCAACGCCGATCCGCTGATCACTGGCAAGGTCGGAGTCGATGGAGTAGCGAAGGCGTTCGAGGATCTAGCTTCGCCGGAGACGCACGCGAAAATCCTGGTCGAGCCGTGGCATAGCTGAGATTGCCGATGCCAACATTCACGCGTGAAGACGTTTCACTGTATTACGAGGAGTTTGGAACCGGCTATCCGATCCTGCTGTTCGCGCCCGGCGGGATGCGTTCCGGTATCGAGTTCTGGAGCAAGAGCCCTTTCGATCCAACCAGGGAATTCGCGTCGGCCTTCCGTGTGATCGCGATGGACCAGCGCAACGCCGGCAAGTCGAGCGCGCCTCTAAGCGCCGCAGACGGATGGGAGACTTACACCGCCGATCACCTCGCGCTGCTCGATCATCTCGGAATCAAGCGATGCCATCTGATGGGAGGATGTATCGGATCATCGTATTGTCTTGGTCTCATCAAAGCCGCGCCGGAGCGTGTGAGTGCCGCGATTTTGCAGAATCCGATCGGGCTCAGCTCGCGCAATCGCGAGATGTTCTACGCGATGTTCGACGGTTGGGCGGAAGCCCTCAACAAAGAGCGGCGGCGGCT
>JBGPNU010000331.1:0-3701 GCA_041487675.1 Binatus sp. (SeqCode) | reverse complement strand
CACGCTCAGTTCGCGATCAGGCCCGATTATACGGTTAGTTGGCTTGTTGTAGTAGCGATGGAACTCTCCGGCCAACTCGAGCAGGTAAAACGGTATCCGATGCGGCTCGAGCGCTTCGGCCGCGGCCGTCATCACCGCTGGAAGTCCAACCGCGCGCCGGGCGAGATCGAGTTCTTCGGCATCGAGCAAATTGAGATTTATCGCCGACGGCTCGGCCGGCAATTGGAGCCCCAGTTTCTCGCCCTCGCGAAAGATACTGGCCAGGCGCGCGTGCGCGTACTGGACGTAAAAGACAGGATTCTCCGGCGCCTGCTTCTTGGCTAGTTCGAGATCGAAATCAAGCTGACTGTCGGACTTGCGGAACAAAAAGAAAAATCGCACCACGTCGACGCCGACCTCATCGATAAGCTCGTCGAGCGTCACGTAGGTGGCCTTGCGGGTGGACATTTTGACCTTCTCGCCGCCGCGCGTGAGCGTGACGAACTGGTAGATGATCGCTCGAATCGGCGCAGTGTCGTAGCCGAGCGCCTTTACCGCCGCGACGACCTGCTGATGCTCGCCGATATGATCCGAACCAAATACATCGACGATTAAATCGAACCCGCGCCTCAGCTTCTCGATGTGATACGCGATGTCGGGCGTGCGATAAGTCGGCTGCCGATCGGGACCGGAGCGCACTAGGACCGCGTCCTTTGGCAATCCGAGTGGCTCGCCGCGGAGCCACACTGCGCCATCTTTTTCGACAATCAGATCGCGCTCGCGAAGCTCAGCAAGCACCGCGTCAACCAATCCCGCGTTTATGAGATCGAGTTCGTTGGTATAAACGTCGAAACGCACTCGCAGGCGCTCGCAGGTCTGCCGGATGTCGGCCATGATGGCTTTCACAGCGGCCGCGCGGAATACGTCGAGCTCGGTGACGTTGACCAGCCGGTCGCCGTGCTCGACTTTCAGCGCTCGCGCGATATCGCGAATATATTCGCCCTGGTAACCGTCGGCGGGGAACGGGGCCTCGATTCCGTGCTCCTGCAGATAGCGCACGCGCACCGACTCGCCGAGCAGCTTCATCTGACGCCCGCCGTCGTTGAAGTAGTACTCGCGGGTGACATCGAAGCCGGCTGCTTCGTACAAGCGCGCGATCGCATCACCGAGCACCGCGTTGCGGCCATGGCCGACGGTGACGGGGCCGGTAGGATTCGCGGAAAGGAATTCGACCTGCACCTTGCGTCCAGCGCCCGGTCTAAGCTCCCATGCGGTCGGCTTCCAGAATATTTTGCCCGCGCTTACTGTGCGCCGCATTTCGGAATGCCAGTACGCCGGCGTCATCCTGAAATTGATGAATCCGGGACCCGCGACCGAGACTTCACTTACTTGCGCGGGCAGCACGACCTCGGCCCGGATGATCTCCGCGATCGCCCGCGGCGACTTGCGCTCCGCCTTTGCGAGCGCGAGTGCGACATTCGATGCGACGTCGCCATGGGCCGGATCTCGCGGAGCTTCAACGCCGATCGAGGGAGCCGTCGAAACAAGCCGGCCCGCAGCGCGAGCCCGCTCGATTGCAGCGCCAAGGATTGAAACGATCAGATCTTTCATTTGTGAAGCGATGGAATTGCCCCGCAATGGTGTCAGATAGACGCCGCGATGTTAAGGCGCGCGCCCGCCCTACTCTTTTTTCGTCGCGAGGGTTGGATAGCCCGAGCCCAACTGGATCAGCACGCCGTGCGCGGCGCGCGGTGAAATGAACGCTTCGTAGGAGGTCGGCGACCACTCGGTTTCATCGACGATTCTGACCCCCTGCTCTTTCAGCTCGGCGCTCTTGCGCTTCGAGTCGGGGACGTTGAAGGTCAGGTGATGCATCCCCTCGCCGCGCTTTTCAAGAAACTTGTGCAGGAATGAATTTGCGCCGAGCGGTTCCAGCAGTTCGATCGTGAGCCCGTTCAGATCGAGTTCGGCGAGTTTGTATCCCGCCGCCTCGCTCACGCCTTCGTACATGAAACTCGCGCCGAGCACGTCCTCGAAGAACTTGCGCGCCTCGGCGACGCTTCTTACCGCGATCCCGATATGGTCGAGTTTGCCGATTGGTCGATTGGCCATCGCCGCTTGCTCCGAAAATTGGTTTGACTTGGCTTTCGAATATGATCGAATAGGAACCGGTATGCCAGCGAATTTTTGGAAGATGCCGCCGATCGTAAAAGTGTACGAAGCGCTCGGCGCGATTGGCGATGGGCGGGTCCGCATCGAGGATGGCCGGCGTGCGTTCGTCACCTCGTCGGACGCCGCCAAAACGTACGAGGTCGAAACCTCCGAGGACGGCCGCGAGATCGCATCGAACGATAACGCGTCGTATTGGCAGGGGTACCTGGGCTATCCAGCGATCGCGGTGTTGCTCGCGCGCGGGCTGTATCGACCGCCGGCCAACGTGACCGACGCGCTCGCCGGAGTCGCGTGGAAAGAACTCAATCGCAAGTTCAAGAACGATTATGCGATGACGATTGCGGAAGTTGACAAGGAGCTGAAGCAGAGCGGGCACGATCCAGACGCGGTCCGCTCGGAGGCTGAAGCCGTGCTCAGCTTCATCCGCGCGCTCGGGCCGGTTCGCGGCAAGCGCACTCGCCCGCCGGCGGAGAAGCCTCTAGCAAAGTTGCGCTCGCGGTAGAGTAGAGAACCGCGGATCGGGCGCGCTGCTAACTACAGGTGCCGGTCACCGACACGGTGTAGTACTGCGCGATTAAGAAATCGCGCATGTTCAGCTCAGTGGTGACTCCCGATACTCTGCCGGTGGCGCAATTGCCGAGCAGATTTGCGAGCGCGGCTTGCGTGAGCCCGGACGGCGCGATCAGATACACGTATCCGAAATCGCTCGCGCTGCCGCTTATCGACGTGCCTGCGCCGGCGCGGTCGGAGATCGCGCTGGATCGAACAAACACGCATCCCGACGCCGACACGCATAGCGCAAGGATCGATCCGATAAAGATCGCATTGATTCGTTTCATCGTTCGCCAAGCCTCCGGTTTCTATTACGGCATGCGGCAGCGCCGCGATGATGCGATGCCATGCTGCGTCAAAAATAGTATATCATGGCGAACGGTGTGGCGGACTCGATAACTCCATTTTTTTCCATTTGGACCGAACCGCGCGCGACGATTCGGCGCATCGTGGATTCGGATCCGACCCGTAACGTGCTGGCGCTGGCGGCGATCGCTCCGGCGCTCAACTCCCTGGTGGGCCAATGGTCGGCGGCGATGAACGGAACCGCCAACCCATCGTTTGTGTGGCCACTATGGGTTGCGTTCAGCGTCGCGTTTCAGGCGGGATTGGGAATTCTTTTTCTCTACATTTCAGGCGCCATTTTCAAATGGTCAGGCAGCCTGCTCAGCGGTACGGCAAGCAGCGTGGAAATGCGCGCCGCGCTTGCGTGGTCGCAAATACCCGCGATTGCCGTGGAGATCGTTTTGATCCTGGCGCTGTTTGCCGGCGTGCCGATGCCAAAATTGTTGCCCGGACGGCTTCCACAGATCGATCCGGCGTTCTACAAGGTCATGGTTGTCGTGGGCGTGGTGGGAATCTGGGGCTTCTTCATCCACCTCAAATGCATCGGCGAGGTGCATCGATTTTCCGCGTGGCGTGCGTTCGGCGCGATCCTGATACCGCCGCTCATTGTGCTGGTTGTAATTGGGTTGGGAGTATTCCTGTTCGCGTCAATT
>JBGPNU010000330.1:0-3717 GCA_041487675.1 Binatus sp. (SeqCode) | reverse complement strand
GTTTCGTTACTTGCACTTCTTTGGGCGAATAGTAGGCCCAGAGTGCGCCGTAGCGTCGGCAGATGGTGCAATTGCAATCCGTTACCTCTTCCGGAGCGCGATTAATCTCAAAACGCACTGCGCCGCAATGGCATGAAGACTCGATCATTTCGTTAGCCACTTTAGTCTCCTTCATTCCGCAAGCATCTCTTTCTGGATCGAGCAAGCCTCTGTAATCAATTCTCCGACCGACCATAGCCGATTCGTCACGCCAGCGGCGATTCGGTCGCGGAAATTTTAGTATTGCAGCAAGCGTCGGTTGCCATTCGAATCATCTCCTAGGGTTCATGCCATACTCGTCCCGCCGAACGAATCAACTGCTCCGCCGCCTGCGGGCCCCAGCTTCCCGCCGGATACTCGCCGATCGGCACCCGCGCGCCATCGTTCCACGAGTCCAGAATCCCCTGCACGAACTCCCACGATTTCTCGACGAACATCGCGCTCGGGAACAGCGTATGATCGCCGTCCATCACCTCGAGCAGCAGCCGTTCGTAGCCATCGGGCGAACTGCCGCCGCCAAACGCGCTGTCATAGCTGAGATTCATCCGCACCGGCTGCAGCACCAGGTCCAGCCCCGGCCGCTTGGTCATCACGTCGAACGAAAATCCCTCGTCGGGCTGAATCCGAATCGTAAGCGCGTTGGCGGGGACAGACATGTTGCGGTTGAACAGGATTTGCGGCACGTCCTTGAACTGGACGTAAATCGAACTCGCCCGGCGCGGCATTCGCTTACCGGTGCGGATATAGAACGGCACCCCCGACCATCGCCAGTTGTCAACATAAGTCTTGAGCGCGACGAAAGTCTCGGTCCGCGAGTTGTCGGCGATACCCGGCTCGTCCATGTAGCCGGCCACCGGCTTGCCGTCTGAGTCGATCCCGGCGCCATACCTCGCGCGCACGGTATTCGCGCGCGCCTGGTCGGGCGTGATAGGCCGGATCGCGCGCAACACGTTGAGCTTGGATTCCCTGATCGCGGCCGCGTCGAGCGACACCGGCGGTTCCATCGCGAGCAGCGCCAGCGTTTGCAGGATGTGGTTCTGCACGATGTCGCGCAGCGCGCCCGCATGGTCGTAGAACATCGCGCGCGTGCCCAGTCCCTCGGCCTCCGCCACCGTGATCTGCACGTGATCGACATTGCGGCTGCCCCACAGCCGCTCGAAGATGTTGTTCGAGAAGCGCAGCGCCAAAAGGTTCTGCACGGTCTCCTTGCCCAGGTAATGGTCGATTCGAAAAATTTGCGATTCGTGCAGATACTTGACCAGGGTGCGATTGATTTCGAGCGCGCTCGGCAGATCGTGGCCAATCGGCTTCTCGACGACGACCCGGGTGAAGTTCGGCGCCCCCGGCGGCGCGACGAGCCCGGCTTCGGACAGTCGTTTGACCGAGTCGCGGATCGCTTCGGGCGGGATCGCGAGGTAGTAAACGCGGTTGGCCGGAATATCGCGCGCTTTTTCGATCGCTTCGAGTTTTGCCTTGAGCTTCGTGAACCCGTCGGGATGGTCGAGTCCGGATAGATAGTCGAGACCCGCGCTGAAGCTCGACCAGCACGCTTCATCGACTTTCAAGCGCGAGAATTTGCCCGTCCAATCGCGCGCACTCTTTCTAAACTCATCGAGCGTCATTTCGCGCCGCGCGAATCCCAGCACGGCGCTCTTCGCCGGCATCATGCCCTGTCCGCACGCGACCAGGTTGTACAGCGCGGGAATCAGCTTGCGCTTGGCGAGATCGCCCGACGCGCCGAAGATCACCACCGTGCACGGTGGCGCCGATTGGGCTCGTTGAATTTTCAGCAGATTGTCCATGCGGCGTCCTTCTTTGCGGCTTGGCAACTGCGAGCGATGCCGGCTGGAATCCCGAGGCAATGACTGCTAAGTGTGGCACGTTCCCATCCCCATGAAAAAGCTCATCTTGTCTCAATGAGAAAACCGGCGAGATCTTTTCGTCGATGTTCGAGAGCGCGGCAGTTCGCGCGCGCATCATGACGGCCGCGGTCCCTCCAATGCCTGCGGGCCACGACACGCCCGAGCAAGTGACCCTTCGCCAATGGATCCCCGTAATCGCGTGGGGCGCGCTGATCTTCTGTCTCTCGACCTCGGCGTTTTCAGCCTCGAACACCGGCCGAATTATCGATCCCGTCCTTAGGTGGCTGATTCCGGGAATCTCCACCGCGGCGATTGACGTCGGCCACATGCTGATCCGCAAGAGCGCGCATTTCACCGAATACGGCGTGCTTTTCTGGCTGCTCATCCGGGGCCCGATGGCCGAGCGGCCGTACCTGGCCCTGATGCTATGCATCGTGTACGCGCTCACCGACGAGGGCCATCAGGTTTTCGTGCCGGGGCGCACCGCGTCGCTATATGATGTCGCGCTCGACTCGACCGGCGCGCTCTTCAGTCACTTCCTGACCACCGCAATCGCCGAAATCGCCTAGCAAGTTCTTTACCCGGCAATTCTTTACCCGTCCGGTTCCTCGATCGCCGAACTGATCCGCTCGACCCGATCGAAAAACGCGCGCAAATTTTTCAGGTCCGCGGGAATTTTCAGCTCGCCGGTGAACGCAAAGTAGAACAACTGGCCATAGAGCGCGAAATCGGCCAGCCCGATCCTGCCGGTCAGAAACGGAAACTTCGCGAGTTGCTCCTCGAACGGCGCGAGTGCTCGCCGCGCGCGTTCCCAGTTGGCGGCCTGGTTGGCAATCGTGCGATCGACGAAGCCCGCACCGTACTTGCGCTCGCGGATAAGACGCCATAGCGCCGCACGATCAGCACCCTGCCGTCCGTAGTGCGCGAGTTCGTCGGCGAGCGCGACGCCATATACGGCCTCCTCGATCTGGTTGTCTATATAGTCGGCCAGCGCCAGGTGAACCCCGCGCCATCCCTCCGGAAATATGGTCGGCTCGGGAAAAAGTTCCTCGAGGCGCATCGCGATGCGCGCCGAATCGACGATCGTCTCACCGCCCTCGAGCGTCACCGCCGGCACCATCATCTGGCCCGAGGCCAGCACCAGTTCCTTGCGCTCCAGGTAATCGACTTCGACCACTTCGAACTCGACGCCCTTGAACGCGAGCAGCTTGCGCACCTTGGCGCAGAACGGACTGCCGACAAACTGGTAGAGCTTCGCCGCCATCATTGTCCTCTGAGATCGTGTATTACATCGTCCAGATCCAGATCGAGAATCGACGCGCGCACCACGTCGGCGTCCGCAAGATCGGCCGCCGATGCGCTGTGGCATAGCGCGAGCACTTTCATGTCTGCGCGATGCGCCGCCTCGATTCCGGCCGGGGTGTCCTCGATCACCAAACACTCTTCGGCCAATACCGGATCGCGCTGCCGCAGGATAAAGCCGATTCGCCCGAGCGCCGCGATAAAACCGTCGGGTTCCGGCTTGCCGCGCTCCACGTCCTCGGCCGCGATGATATCGAGAAACAGATCGCGGATTTGCGCGCGGCGGAGAATCGCCTCGGCTTCGGCGCGCAATGTGCCGGTCGCGATCATCAGAGGAAACCGCCCGGCGCAGTCGCGCACAAACTTCTCCGCGCCCGGATACAGGACCTCGCGCTCGGCGGCCATCGCTTGGTAGATCACGCTCTTGCGCGCGATCAGCTCGGCGATTCGTGCCTCGTCCGCGTCCTTGCGATGCTCCCGCAGGACCGCCGCGAAACAATCGTGATCGTTGTAT
>JBGPNU010000329.1:0-3729 GCA_041487675.1 Binatus sp. (SeqCode) | reverse complement strand
TTCAAGTCCCCCCTCTCGCACCAATTCCGATTTCGAGCGGCACCCGGCGCGCGCTAATACGGCGAGGGAACCGCGTCGCCGGAGGTCTTGTTGCCGGAGGTCTCGGCCCCGTGGCATTTCGCGACATCCTCGACGCTGCCGCCGACTGCGGACGCGATCTCAGCATCGGAGCGGCCCGATTCGGTCTGTAGCTTTACGACGTTGCAATCGACGTGGTCACTCGTAATCGAGCCGCATCCGGAGAGCCCGCCCGCGATTATCATCGTTCCAAATGCCGCTGCGATACCCAGTTTGCGAAACGCGTCAACCATGAAACTTTCCCCTCCGAAATCGAAATCAGCCCATCCCCAAATGGCAGGGCATCGGGAAGATATTATTAAGCGACCCGGTTTTACAAGCTTGGGCGCAGGCTTGATAAGTGATAGGCGCCGAGGCTCACAGTCGCACTCGCGCGCTTGAGAGGCGGCTCGGCAGACAATATGATTTGGCAACGAAGGGCGCGCGGCGCCCTTTTTTCGCCGCGACCCCGGAACCATACTGGAAGGACCCACGGTGGATTTGCCCAAGACATTCGATTCCAAAGCCGCTGAGGAACGATGGTTTCAGCGTTGGATCGATCTCGGCTACTTCAAGGCCGACCCCGCGCGCGAAGGCAAAGTCTTCTCCATAGTCATCCCGCCACCCAATGTTACGGGCCAACTTCATCTTGGCCACGCGCTGAACGTCTCCCTGCAGGACATCATCGTGCGCACGCGCCGGATGCAGGGCTACAACACGCTCTGGCTGCCCGGCACCGATCACGCGGGAATCGCCACGCAAAACGCGGTCGAAAAGGATCTCGCCAGGGAGGGCAAGGACCGCCATCTGCTCGGCCGCGAACCGTTTGTCAAAAGGGTTTGGCAATGGCGCGAGACTTACGGCGGCCGAATCTTGAATCAGTTGCGGCGCCTCGGCGCCTCCTGCGATTGGAGCCGCGAGCGCTTCACGCTGGACCCCGGACTCTCGCGCGCAGTCACCAAGGTCTTCGTCGATCTCTACAACAAGGGAATGATCTACCGGGCCAAGCGGCTCATCAACTGGTGTCCGCGCTGCGAAACGGCGCTGTCCGATCTCGAAGTCGATCACAAAGACGTCAAGGGACATCTCTGGTACATTCGCTACCCGTTCGCAGACGGCCACGGGGGAGTCACAATCGCGACGACGCGGCCCGAGACGATGCTGGGCGATACCGCAGTCGCCGTGAATCCAGATGATGCGCGTCTCAGTTCGTACGTCGGCAAAACAATTCGCTTGCCGCTGATCGGGCGAGAGATAAAGATCATCGCCGATGCCGCAATCGATCGCGAATTTGGCACCGGCGCATTGAAGGTGACTCCCGGCCACGACCCGGTTGACTTCGAACTTGGGTCTCGCCACGGCCTCGAGCAGATCTCGGTGCTCGATGGCAAGGCGCGGATGAACGAGAACGCCGGCCCGTATCGCGGACTCGCGCGCGAGGAAGCCCGCAAGCAAATCGTCAAGGACCTCGACTCGGCCGGCCTGCTCGAAAAGATCGAGCCGCATTCGCATGCCGTCGGGGTATGCTCGCGATGCGACACGATCGTCGAGCCGATGCTCTCCGAGCAGTGGTTCCTGCGGATGAAGGAAATGGCGGCGCGCGCGATCGAGGCGGTTCGGCGCGGCGATACGACTTTCCATCCCAAGTTCTGGGAGAACACCTTCTTCAACTGGCTGGAGAACATCCACGACTGGTGCATCTCGCGCCAACTATGGTGGGGTCATCGGATTCCCGCCTACCGATGCGTGCGATGCGACCATCTGATCGTCGCGGCAGAGCGCCCGGCGCGATGCCCCGAGTGCGACGGCTCCGACATCATCCAGGACGACGACGTGCTCGACACATGGTTCAGCTCGGGGCTGTGGCCGATTTCGACACTCGGATGGCCCGACGACACGCCCGAACTTCGCCGCTACTACCCGACCAGCCTGCTGCTGACCGGTTTCGACATCATCTTTTTCTGGGTGGCGCGAATGATGATGTTCGGGCTGGAGTTCACCGGCAAGGTCCCATTCAAGGACGTGTACATCACGCCGCTGGTGCGCGACGAACTTGGCAAGAAGATGACCAAGTCGAAGGGCAACGTCGTGGACCCGCTCGACTTGATGGAGCAATACGGCGCCGACGCCGTGCGCTTCACGCTCGCGCAGTTGGCCGCGCAGGGTCGGGACGTGATTCTGTCGCACGATCGCTTCGCGGCGTCGCGTGCATTCGCAAATAAAATCTGGAACGCCGCGCGCTTCGTGATGATGAATCTCGATGGTGCCGATCAGCCACTCGCCATTGTCGAGATCGCGAAGCTTGGATTGGCGGAGCGATGGATTCTCTCGCGCCTCGACTCGACGATTCGCGAAGTCACGCGCGCGATCGACGCCTACGAGTTCAACCTCGCCGCGATGCGGCTGTACCAGTTCATCTGGCACGAGTTCTGCGACTGGTACATCGAACTCTCAAAGGAACCGCTCAAGAGTGGCGGCGAACGGCAGGCGGCTGCGCGATGGGTGCTCATCAACGTCTTCGACAAGATGCTGCGATTGCTGCATCCGTTCATGCCATTCGTGTCGGAGGAGATCTGGCAAGTTATCCGTGTCTATCTTGATGAACCGAATCTCGCGGCGCATCTGCCGATCGCAAAGTATCCCGAAGCGTCGGCAACCAATCCGCTTTCGGCGGCGGAAGAGACTGCGATGAATCACTGCATAGTGGCAACGCAAGGACTGAACTCATTGCGCTCGCTGCTCGGGCTGCATCCAGGACAAGCCATCAACGGGTTCGTTAGACCGCTTCCTTACAGGGACGTCGAATTCAATTACGAATCCGACGGGACAAAGCAAAAATTGGGAATCCGTTTTCCCGAAAAACCTGCTGTCGCAGACTCGCGGTTGATCGCGGCAGACGTTGCGGATTTCAGAACCGATTTTGATCGATGGAAGCCGTATGCTGTCACGATGGCGAAAGCTGAGACTCTGACAATGCTCGAACCTGATCAGTCAAAGCCGCCCCGAACTGCCGGGTGGGTACAAGGATTGATCGAGATCCTGGTGAAAGCTCCAGAAGATTTCGACTTCCAAATTGCGACGAAGGCGCTCGAAAAGAAGCTTAGCGAACTACAGGCTCACTATGAGCGAGACCTGAAACGCGTCAGCGATCCTGAGTTCCAAGCCAAAGCTCCGCAGGAGAAAAGGGAGGAGATAGAACAGCGAGTCGCACTGACGAGGGGCGAGATCATGTCGGTGCAGCTCCAACTGAGTCTTCTCGAAGGTGCCGAATCACACGGTCACTAGCATGGAACTGTTCCAGCAATTCGATCCATCCGATCTCATCAAGCGGGCACTCGCCGAAGACGTGGGGCAGGGCGACATCACAACCGCCGCGACCGTCGCGCCCGGACAGATGGGCCGCGCGCGAATCCGGGTCAAAGAACCGCGAATGATTCTCGCCGGCGGCATCTTTGTCGAACCGGTCATGCGGATGACCGGCGCGGAGCCGCGCATCGCCAAGCTCGCGGCCGAGGGTGCTGAACTCAAGACGGGGGACACGCTGGCCGAGGTCGAGGGCAAGCTCGCGGGCCTTCTTACCGGCGAGCGCACGGCGCTGAATTTCATTCAGCTCTTATCGGGTATCGCGACGACGACGCGCGCGTTCGTCGATGCGATCGCGGGCACGCACGC
>JBGPNU010000328.1:0-3743 GCA_041487675.1 Binatus sp. (SeqCode) | reverse complement strand
TGCGCGCCAAGCGGATCGGGCTTGCGGCCGCGGTTTTCGCTCGAGATGATATGGAGCGCGTTGTTGCCGATCCCGTACCATGCTCCGCCGAACGGAAAGTCGGGGCGCGGGATACGCTTTAGTCCGATCACTTTCTCGTAAAAGCTGGCCGCCTTTTCGACATCGCTGACCCGGAATGCGGCGTGGTTGAGCGCGCGTAGTTTGATCATGTTCACTTCTCCGTTTGCGGGGTTGATTTAATGCAGTTCGCCGCCGCCGGCGACGTTGATCGTCTCGCCGGTGATATTTTCCGCGCGGCACAAATAGACCACCGCTTCGCCGATGTCGGCCGGCGTCAATTCGCGCTTAAGAAACGTGTTGCGCGCGACCGCCTCATCGAAGGCCGCCTCGCGACTCACGCCGTATTGAACCCCGATGATTGGATCGAGCACGTCGGTCCACATCGCGGTGCGGACAAATCCGGGGCACACCGCGTTGACTCGAATGTTGACGGGGCCCAGTTCTTCGGCGAGCGACTGCGTGAAGCCAACCACCGCAAACTTGCTCGCGCAGTAGGCCGACCTACCGCCGTGGCCGGTCTTTCCGGCGACCGACGCGATATTCACGATTGCGCCCTCGCGCTGCCTGGTCAGATGCGGGATACAGGCCTTCGCGCATAGGAACGGTCCCTTGGCATTCACCGCCATCACGCGATCCCATGCCTCTTCGGCGAAATCGGTCACCGGTCCGACCGCGATAATGCCCGCGTTGTTCACCAGGATATCGATCCCGCCGAGTTTCGCGACAACCTCCGACGCCATCCGTTCCAGGTCGGCGAAGCGGGTCACGTCGGCAAGAATCGCAATCGCTTTGACGCCGAATTCCCGGGCTTCTTCCACCGTGCGATTCAGCTCGGCCTGCGCGCCGAGATTGTAGGTAAGCGCACGGTCGGCTGGATTTCCGAGATCTACCAGCGCCAGATTTGCGCCGGATGCGGCGAGCTTGAGCGCGATTCCCCGGCCGATTCCGCGCGCCGCGCCCGTGACGATTGCAACCTTGCCCTTGAGTTCCATCGCGCGCCCTCCACGATCATTCGCTATCTAGCACGAGGGCGTGAGATCGCGGCAAGGCCGGTTGTTCCTAGTCGAACGCACTCTCACCCGTGATGTCGCGGCCAAGGATCAACGTGTGCACGTCGAAGGTGCCCTCGTAGGTGTTCACCGTCTCCAGGTTGAGCATGTGACGGATCACCGGGTACTCGTTCACGATTCCGTTGGCGCCGAGCATGTCGCGAGCGTCGCGCGCGATCTTCAGCGCCTCGTTGACGTTGTTCCTTTTTGCAAATGAAACGTGCTCCGGCCGCATCTTGCCCTGGTCCTTAAGATGCGCCAAACGCAGGCAGACCATCTGCGCCTTGGTGATCTCGGTCAGCATCTTGACCAGCTTCGCCTGCACCAGCTGATAGCCCGCCAGCGGCCGCGAGAACTGCTTGCGCGATTTCGTGTAATCGAGCGCGCATTGGTAACACGATCGCGCCGCGCCGATTGCACCCCACGCGATCCCGTAACGTGCTTGCGTGAGGCATCCGAGCGGACCCTTCAGCCCGCGCGCGGCCGGCAGATGTGCGGTCTTCGGAATTCGCACGTCCTCGAAGATCAGCTCCGACGTGATCGACGCGCGCATCGAAAATTTTCCATGGATGTCACGGGTCGAAAATCCGGGGGTTCCCTTCTCGACCAGGAACCCGGTTATGCCCTCATCGATCTTCGCCCACACTATCGCCACGTCGGCGATCGAGCCGTTGGTGATCCAGCGCTTGGTTCCGTTGAGAATCCACCCGTCGCCGTCGCGCCGCGCTCGCGTTTCCATTCCGCCCGGATCGGACCCATGGTCCGGCTCGGTCAGCCCGAAGCATCCGATCAATTTTCCCTTGGCCATTTCCGGCAAGTAGCGCTGCTTCTGTTCTTCGCTGCCGTTGGCATAAATCGCGTACATGGAAAGCGCGCTTTGGACCGACGCGAACGAGCGCAATCCTGAGTCGCCGGCCTCCAGCTCCTGCATGATCAAGCCATACGCGACGTTATTCATGCCGGCGCATCCATAGCCCTTCAAATTCGCGCCGAACATCCCAAGCTCGGCCATTTGCGGTACGAGATGCATTGGAAATGATTCTTTCGCAAAATGCTGCTCGATTTGGGGCAAGATTTCGCGATCCACGAAGCGTTTGGTCGTTTCCCGAGCCATCTTCTCTTCATCGGTGAGCAGGTCATCCAGATGGAAAAAGTCGAGATCTCTTAATAAATCCGCCATCTTGCGCTCCCTAACTGATTCCTCAACGGTCCTCTGATTGTCTGTTTCCTGGAAGTCAGCCGTCCTGAAGCCGAATGGTCACAGGTTCTTATGCTGACCGAATCCGCAGTCGCGGTATTGCTCGCTCTTGACTTGGCGCTTATCGATTCCGCAGGCTGTACTCATAACCAGACTACTAGTTGCCTCGCTTTTCGGTATCACGTAGCCTTATACACGAAACTAGCCATATGCACATCGAAACGCTAAAGGTCTTCTGCGACATAATCGAAAGTGGAAGTTTTTCTTATGCCGCCTCGCAAAATTTTGTTACCCAATCGGCGGTCAGCCAGCAGGTCAGAAGCCTCGAAGAGAAGTATGACTGCCGATTGATAGAACGCGGACGCGCAGGAGTCAAACCGACACCGGCGGGACAGATTCTATACACCGCCAGCAAGGAGATCGTGCGCCGGTTTCTGGAACTGGAGAATCGACTCCGCGAAGTCGGCTCGGTGGTCGCCGGCTCGATTCGTGTCGGCACGGTGTACAGCGTCGGTCTGCACGAGCTGCCGCCCTACCTGACCGAGTTTCTGCGCAATTTTCCGGCCGTCAACGTGCACCTGGAGTACCTGCGCTCGAACAAAATTTACGAAGACCTCATCGAGGGCAAGGTCGATCTCGGCGTCGTTGCCTATCCAGCCAAGCGCAGCCAAATCGTATCTGTACCGTTTCGGCATGACGAACTGGTGCTATGCGTTCCGCCCGACAATCCGCTCGCCAAGCAAAGCAAGGTTAGCGTCGGACAGTTGCAGGGGCAGAAGTTTGTCGGTTACGAACGCGACATCCCGACCCGCAAGGCCTCCGATAAGATTCTGCGCGATCACGGGGTCAAGCCGAACTACGTGCTTGAGTTCGACAACATCGAGACTATCAAGCGCGCAGTCGAAATCGGGCTCGGATGCGCGATCGTGCCGCGGATGACTATTGAGAACGAGGTCGCACGCGGCACGCTCAAGATGCTCGAGTTCCAGGAGGGCACCTTCCTCCGTCCGCTGGCGATCATATACAGGCGCGGACGCGAGCTTTCGCCCGCGGTGCGCAAGTTTATCGAGGTGCTGACCTCGAGCGGTATTGTTCCCAAAGCGGGCGCCGGACGAGAGAAGGCGGAACGGCCGGCACGCAGCGAGCGCGCGGACCGCGGCGAGCGCGCCAGCGACGCAAACAACTCCGATCGCGCAGAAAAAGCCGAGAAGTCGGCATAGCCCGGCTCACTCGAGCTGCTTCTCACTCGCTCCGCCAGCAAGAGAAATCGAAAAAAAGAGGCCGGGTCGCGATGACCGGGCCCTTTTCATTGCGTACGACTCCACTTACGCGAACAACATCAGAGCGGCGGTCTCTTGAATCCGCCGAGCGCATTCTCCGCCACCTTGGCTACCGCGAGAACCGTCTCCTCGCCGAAAGCGCGGCCCACGATCTGC
>JBGPNU010000327.1:0-3802 GCA_041487675.1 Binatus sp. (SeqCode) | reverse complement strand
GCGCGCAGCGTCCCGCGCTTCGTCGATCACGACGCGAAGTGCGACGCCATGCTGAGCCGCGATGCGCCGGCAGTCGTCGTATTCGGGAGAAATCGTGCTCGGCGGGTGACCGTGCGCGCCGGACATTTTGACCCGGATTTTACCCCATCGCGTTTCTACTTCGCGGGTCTCGCGAGCCAATTTCAGGCGTGCGATGGAATGAAAGCGGAGCCCGATAGTGGAAGTCTCGGCAAAGATAATCTGCGCGATCGCGTCGCGATGGGCCGGCTCGGCAATAACGCCGAGCGTCACAGCGGGCCGTCCTTTCTTCATCATGGTGGGCGTGAGGGTGACGTCGCGCGCACCGGCGGCGAACAGCTGTTCCATCACATGGTCGTAAATCTGCGGACTCAAGTCGTCAATGTTCGCGGAGATCTCGATCATCTCATCGCTGTCGAGCGTGATGCGTTGGCGTCCCAGCATCATGCGCAGCACGTTGGGGCGATCTTCCAGATCGCGCGTGCCCGCGCCGTAGCCGATTTTCTCGATTTCGAAATTGAGCGGAATTTCCGCGGAGCGCGCGAGCGCGCGGATAACGGCGGCGCCGGTCGGGGTGACCATCTCGGCTGCGCCGTCGCCGAGTCGGAGCGCGAATCCCGCGAGCAACTCCGCGGTCGCCGGCGCGGGCACCGGAATGACACCGTGCTGCGAGCGCGCGAACCCACTACCCATCGGGAGCGGGGAAACGATCAGGTCGCCGACCCCGAGATGCTCGAGTCCCCACGCAGTACCAATGATGTCGATGATCGAATCGACGGCGCCGACTTCGTGAAAATGAACGTGGTCGGGCGTCGTGTTGTGAATCCTGGCCTCGGCCTCGGCGAGCACTTCGAAGATAGCGATCGCGCGGCGCTTGACAGTTTCGGCGAGCGACGATGAAACGATCATCGCGCGAATCTCACCGAAATGACGCTCGGGCTGCGGTTTGGTCACCTCGACGTCGAACTTGAGCGCTGAAATTCCGCTTGAAACTTTGCGCCGGGTCGAAAGGCGATAGCCTTTGATCGCGACTCCGTTGATTGCGCGCTCGAACTCCGCGAAATCGGCGCCGCAATCGAGGATCGCGCCGACGATCATGTCGCCGCTGAGGCCGGAGAATGCGTCGAAATAAGCGGTTTTCATCGCGCAACCTTTACAAGGGTAGCAGGGCGCCGATAGAATCAAAAACTCGGCCCTTGGCGGACCGATCAGCTATGAGGCAAAGAGACCTCACTCTGTTCCGAAAATTGCTTGAAGACCGCAGACGCGAACTTCTCCAGGAAGCGGAGCGCGCGCTCGGCACCATGAACCATGAGTCGGAGGAGGCCCACGCAGACCCAACCGATCGGGCGGCGCTCGAATCGGATCGAAATTTCCTGCTGCGGATGCGCGATCGCGAGCGCAAGCTGCTCGGCAAAATCGATGATGCGTTCGTGCGAATCGGAGACGGCTCGTATGGACGATGCGAGGAATGCGGCGGCGAAATAGGAATCGAGCGGCTGAAGGCGCGCCCCGTCACCACGCTTTGCATCGGATGCAAGTCAGCACAGGAAGAGCGCGAGCAAAAGACCTGAGCGTTTTGCAAAACCGGAAAATCGCGGTCGTATGAAAGTAACAAAGGCGGTCATCCTGGCGGCCGGGATGGGCACGCGGATGCTTCCGTCGTCAAAGGTCATTCCGAAGGAAATTTTGCCGGTGGTCGATACGCCGGCGATTCAAGTAGTCGTCGAGGAAGCTGTCGCCTCGGGTATCGAGGAGATCGTGATCGTCGTCAGCCCGGGCAAGACGACGGTGGTCGATCACTTCGCTTGCAACCCGGAACTCGAGCGTCATCTCGAAGAGCGCGGCAAACACGAAATCCTCGAGCTGCTCCGGCGCAGCAATAGTCCCGCAAAGATTACTATCGTGGAACAGTCCAAGCCGCTCGGGCTCGGCCACGCGGTGCTGCAAGCGCGAGAGGCGGTGGGCGACACGCCGTTTGCGGTGATGCTCCCCGATGACATTTTCGACTGCCCGCGACCGTGCTTGCGGCAACTGCTCGACGTTGCCGAGACGCGCGATGCGCCGGTGGTTGCGCTGCTGAAAGTCGCGCGCAGCGAGCTCTCGAAATATGGGATCGTCGATGCGAAAGCGGTGGGCGAGCGCATTTACGAACTCCATGGCATGGTCGAGAAGCCCGCGCCTGAAAAAGCGCCGAGCGAATTCGCGATCATGGGGCGTTACGTGCTCACGCCGGACATCTTCGAGCTTCTCGCGAAGGGCAAGCCGGGCGCGGGCGGCGAGATTCAACTGACCGACGCGCTGATGGCGCTCTCTCGGCGCCGCAAGGTTTATGGATACGAGTTCGAGGGCGTGCGGTATGACCTCGGCGATCGCGTCGGGTTCATTTCGGCGCAGGTCGGATTCGGCTTGAAACGCCCGGAACTGGCCGGCAGGTTGCGAGCGTACCTGAAGTCAGTTATCTCACAATAGTAATCGCGTCTCGGTCCTAAGATGGGGCAGTAGCTCAGCTGGGAGAGCACTACGTTCGCAACGTAGGGGTCGAGGGTTCAAATCCCTTCTGCTCCACATTTCAGTCCCTCGGGTTTCGGACATCTCGGAGAATCGCTCGAAATCCGCGCGTGCGCGCGCGATTTGCGATCATGGACGGACCCAGAGAACGTCTCCGGCGGCACTAGTGGCCAGAAATCGGCCAAACCTATCCGGTAACGATTTTGCTAGGTCCATCCTCGGCTGGCATTGGTCGGCGACAAATTTGATCATGCGTCCTGTCGAAATCGGATGCCTTCCCTCGTCGTGTCACTAGAACAACATTCCGCACCATCCCGGAGGGGAACGGACGCGGCATCGTGGGTTAGATTCTCCGGACCAGATGAGCGCGCGGCGCGGAAGTCAAACGCTGACAGTGGTCCGACGATAGTAGTGCTGCAAGATTTCTGTGCAAGTCTTGCCCTCATTTGCCATAACTGCCGCGCCGATCTGGCATAGGCCGACACCATGTCCCCAGCCGGCTCCTCTCAAGACAAAGCGGCCGGACTCCTTGTCTACGACGAATGCAGAGCTGTACAGATGCGTGCGCGATAAAGCGCGGCGAATTTCCAGTTCTTTACCGATAATGATGTAGTCGCGTTCCCCCGTGACCTTCAGCCGATATATTCGGCCCGAAGGTCCGCGAGCGAGCGCCTGCACGTCGCGAATCGGACCAAGATCCGCGCCGCGCCTGGATCTGATCAGATCGGCGAGTTCTTCGGGCGTGTACGCGACCCGCCAGCGATAGAAATCTCGGGTCTCCTGATCGAATCCCGGGAGAACGCGTGAGAGAAGCTCCGAATCGTCCGTATTGCAGTAAGCCGGCGGGCTTGAACGTATCCATGTCTCAGGACTGTAAGAGCAGGACTGCGCCGGACCGTCGTAGATTGATTCAAGATAGGGAATATCTTCATCTTCCCAAGCGGTCGCATAGCGCTCGGTTATTCCGCCGCAGGACTTGGAAAACCGTGCGTCGCAGATAATGCCCTTGTAACGGAGAAATTTGCCGGCCGTCGCGCGAACCGCTTCGGCTGCAGCTGGAGAGAACGCTTTCGTGATGCCCTGATACCGCTGGCAGTGGTCGTCGGCACACACATCGAAATCCGGATGCGCTTCGCGGCCGTACCAACGAAGGATTTCGTGAGAATCGAGACCTTCGTTCTGCGCTCTCCCAGAGGGAGAGGGGTTTGCTTTCGGAAACCACAACCAGCTGCGCGAAATCACCGCGTGAGCTTTCAGCAGTTCGAGCGGACAG
>JBGPNU010000326.1:0-3807 GCA_041487675.1 Binatus sp. (SeqCode) | reverse complement strand
CGCGGCCGCCGATGCTGCGCTCAAACCGGGTGAGGTGATGACCGTTGTTCCGCCGTATGCGATCGACGTGCTTCGATATTATCTGCCGGCCGATCAACTCGATCGCGCGGTCCGCTACGACGCGTCAACACCAAATGCTGCCGTGTTGATTCTGGGCGACCAAAACCTCGCGCCGCGCGCAGCTGAGGAATATAGAAAGGAATATCCGCAAACGGTCGCGCGGCTGCGCGGCGTAACGGTTGTGCGTAGGTGAAAATTACCAAGTGAGACTACAATGACCGATCAGAACCCCGACAATCTGAAGACGAAACACGAACAGAAGATCGCCTGGGACGATAGCGCGCAGGGTTGGAAACAGTGGTGGCCCACTTTTGAGCGCGCCGCGCAGGGGGTCAATGACCGGCTGGTCGAACTCGGCGGTGCACGCGCCGGTCAGCGCGTGCTCGACATCGCAACCGGCAGCGGCGAGCCCGCGCTCACTGCGGCACGCGCCGTCGGGCAATCGGGGCATGTCGTCGCGGTTGACATGTCAGCCGGGATGCTGGCGATCGCGAAGGAGCGAATCGACTCTGCCGGTCTGAAGAACGTCGAGCTGGTCGAATCGGATGCCGAATCGTTGGTGCTCGACGCCCATTCGTTCGACGCCGTGCTGTGCCGATGGGGCCTCATGTTCATGCCCGACCTGGACGGCCTGTTACAGCGGCTGCATCGCGCGCTAATCCCGGGCGGGCGTATCGCGACTGCGGTCTGGTCGTCAGCGGACAAGGTTCCGCTCTGCGGCCTGGCGCGCGACGCGATTCGGCGAATCACTGGAGTCGTTCCGCCGCCGAACGCACCCGATCCGCTGAAGCTCGCGGACACTTCGATCCTTGATCGAGCGCTGGTCGGGGCCGGCTTTCGCGACGTCAGCATCGAACGCCTGACCGTGACGTTCGAGTTTGCGTCGGCTGACGCGTTCGCCGATTTCCGCAGCGCGATCGGAGGAGCGCGCGCAACGCTCGCGACGCGTCCAGTCGAGGTTCGCCGCCAACTGCGTGAGGCGATGGTCACCTCCGCCCGCGCCTACGCGGGAGCCGACACTGTCGTGCGGCTCAGCAACGAGACGATTTGCTTCGCCGCGCGCGCCTAGCGGGATGCCACGGTGGCCGCCGGTCCCGCTCGCATCTCGCTCTTGCGCTACTCCCCGGCAATCGTCCTGTTCGCGATCGTGATTGCGGACGCGCGCCAGCACAGCGATCCCGATCTCTGGGGACACGTTCTGTTCGGGCGCCAACTGCTTGCTCATGGATCGATGCCCGCCGGCAATCCCTACTCGTATTCGGCGCCGGGCTTCCCCTGGCTGCATCATGAATGGTTGAGCGAAGTCCTGATGGGCTCGATCTTCGACAAGTTCGGACCGGTCGGCCTGAAGCTGCTCAAGTTCGCGTGCTCGGCCGGCACTATCTGCTTTATTGCTCTCGCTGAGTCCGAAGCCAATCCGCCAGCGGTCGTGCAGGTATCAATCCTGTTCGTCGTGGCGCTGATCCTGATGCCGGTGATGCAGTTCCGGCCGCAGCTATTCGATTTCATTTCGCTGTCAGCGATTATCGCGCTACTCGCCCGCTACCAGCGCCGCGGTACGGGCAGGCTCTGTATTGTGATTCCGCTGGTCGCGATATGGAGCAATTTACACGGCGGTTTTTTTATGGGCCTGGTTGCGATCGGCGTGTACGGCGCCGCGACCATGCTCGAGGACCGCTGGTCGGGCCGCGGTTTCAGGCGCGGCCTCGGAATTCTTGCGATTGCGTCGGCGGCGGCTGCGTCGACTCTTTGCACATTTCTAATCCCGCCCGCGCGCGACACCTGGTACACGCTTATCCATTCGATCCTGAATCCGATGACGCACTATACGATTGGCGACTGGATACCGCTGCTACCCTCCCTTATCAGCGCTCCAGCCGGCAGCGTCGATCAGAAATATTTCGCGCTCGTGCTTTTGTTCTTCGCCGCGGCATTGGTTTCCGCTCTGCTGACACCGAAAGGCGGCGACCTGCCGCTGATGGCGGTTGCCTCGGTGATGCTCGCGGCGGCCTTCATGGCCGTCCGCAATATCCCGATCGCGGTGATTGCGATCGCTCCCGTGTTCGCAAACCACCTGGGCCTGCTGGTGCGGCCGCGTGAGGTCACCGCCGCACCCGCTGCGAGCGCTCGTGCGATGCCGCGTGCGGGCCGGCTGGTCTTTGAAGTCCTAGTCGCGGTCGTGGCCATTGTGTTCGCGCGAACCAACGGAGTGCTGTCGCCGGGAATAGACGCGTCTGATAGTCCTGTGCGCGCCGTGGACTTCATGAAAAATCACGAACTCAAGGGTAACGTGCTGGCGGACTACGCTTGGGGCCAGTACGTAATCTGGCATGCCGCGCCGGACTCGAAGGTTTTCATCGACAGCCGCTATGACCTTGGCTATCCGCCGGCGGTGGTCGCGGACTACATGGAACTGGATCGCGGCGAGGCGGGCGGCGCGCATACTCTCGCCGCCTATCCGCATGATTTCGTCCTGGTGAAGAACGGCTCTCCGGCGGCGCGGCTGATGAACTCGCGGCCCGACTGGCGGCTCATTTATAATGACGAAATCGCCGCGCTCTACGCGCGGATCGGTTCTGCCGCCGCGCGCATCGCCGGTGTTCCAATCTCGGGAGCGAGATACCACGCGGAGTTTCCATAGACGTGAACCCCGAGGCCACAGCCGCATCGCAGCCAAACCACCCGACTATCGCGTCGCTCTTTCGTTATTCGCCCGCGCTGATCCTGTTCGCGATCGCCATCGCCGATTTGATCCGCTTCTGCGACCCCGACCTGTGGGGACACGTGCGCTTCGGGCAGGCCATGCTGAGGGAGGGCCATATCGTATGGCGCGATCCCTATTCATATTCCGCGCCGGGCCATCTTTGGCTCAATCACGAATGGCTGAGCGAGCTCGTCATGGGTGCGCTCTACAATCATCTGAATGTCTTCGGTCTCAAACTGATGAAGCTCGGATGCGCCGCGCTGATCGTCGTGTTTGTGGCCGCGGCCGAGAGCGAGACGGGCGCGCCCACCCTGATACAGTTCGCGATCCTGATCACCGCCACCGTCACGATCGCGCCGCAGATCCAATTCCGGCCGCAGGTCTTCACCTTCGCTCTGCTTGGCGCGCTGATTTACCTGCTCGCACGCGACGTTTATGGGCGCGGCGCGCGTCTCTGGCTCGCGATCCCGATGCTCGCGGTGTGGGCAAATCTGCATGGTGGATTTATCCTCGGAATCGCGACGCTCCTAATCTACACGGCGGTTTCCACCGTGCAGGACATCATCGATCGCCGCGGCGCCGCGCGTGCGCTTCGACTCGGCGGATTCACCGCATTGGCCATCCTCGCCACGCTCGCAACGCCATATGGAATCGGGACTTGGCGAGCTGTCCTGCATGCTCTCTTCGACCCCTACACGCGCATCGTGATACTCGATTGGCAGCCGCTCGCGTTGGGTCTGAAGAACTTAAGTTCCGAAGCGCTGGGCGCGATTTACCTGGAGCTGGCGGTCCTGCTGATGGCCGCGATGCTCTTTTCGTTCATTCTGACTCCCACCAAGGACGATCTGCCGCTGGTCGTCATCGCGGCGGTCATGTCAGTGGCGGCGTTTATCGCGGTGCGTAACCTGCCGGTCGCGGTGATCGCGATTTGCGCTCCACTCGCGCGTCATCTGCCGCTTGCGCTCGAGCGCCGATGGCCCGCGATCCGCGATGACGCGGGAGCGGCCCGGCCCGCGTCGCGCCTCAACCAGGCGATTCTTGCG
>JBGPNU010000325.1:0-3825 GCA_041487675.1 Binatus sp. (SeqCode) | reverse complement strand
GCAGCATTTGGTGTTGACGCGTCGTAGCGGACCGCGCGATCGAGTTGATCGGCCGGCAGATAATATCGAAGCACGTCGATCGCATACGGCGGAACAACGGTCATCACCTCACCCGGTTTGAGCGCAGCATCGGCGGCCGCGACTGCTTCGCGATATTGCGCGTCGTGCGGCTTGCGATCGTACGAAACGATATGACCGGCCGATAGCGCGACCGCGATTGCGAGCGCGCCGATGCGCACCAGGTTGCCGGGCAACTCAAATATCCCAAACGCGGTGAGGATGAAGAACGGAACGAAGCACGACAGTGCGTAACGCTCGACGAACACCGGCGCAATTGCGTACGACGCGGCAACCATTATCACCGGCGGCAGCCACATCCATAGCAGCGCGAAGGCCACGGCGTCGTGCCTGCGCCGGCGCCATCCGCGGACAATGCCCCAGATTGCAAGCGCGGCCAAAACCGGAAAGGCGAAACTCCCGGTTGCCTTGTTGAACAGCGCGAAGGGCGCGTATAGGGACGGCGGCTTCCGCCATCCGATGACTCCGCCGCCGGCGTTTACAGCCGAAGCCGCGTGCAGAGACGAAAGAAGTTTCGGTGCGAGAATCAATCCTCCCGCTGCAAGCGCAGCGGCAAGCGCCAATCCGCGCCGCGCCGGACTTCCGGGCAAAAAAGAAAGACTGTCCGCGCGCCGTCGCGCGACGACATTCATGAGCCAAATGGCTTCGGTCGCGGGCACCAGCACTGCCGAAAAGTTCGAGCCGATCGCGATCGCCGTGAGAATTGCGGCTGCGATGTAATTCGCGAGGCCGCCGGCGCGGAGCGCACGCAGGAACATTCCGGCCTGCGCGAGAATCGCGGCGAGCATCACCGGGTACATCCGCGCCTCGCGCGAGTATTTTATCGAGACGAGATTCACCGCGAAGACCAGCGCGCCAAGCCCCGCAACTATCATGATGTCGTCGCTGGATAGCGCTGACTCCGTTTCGCCCGATTCCGCTCCGGGCCCGGAAGCGAACAATTCGCGGCTCACAAAATAAACCAGCAGGATCGATACGACGCCGAAGACCGCCGACATCGCGCGCATCGCAGCCACGCCCGATCCGAAAAGGCCGATCCATCCATGCAACATCAAGTCATGGATCGGCAGCTCGCCGGGGTTCAGTGCTGGTTGGCGCGCGATCACTTCGGCCACGCTCGGCGCGGAGGCGGCCGCCCACGACGCGCCTTCATCGGGGGACATCTCGCGCGCGCCGAGATTGGCGAAGCGCAGGTACGAGCCTGCCGCGAGCGCGGCGAAAAGCAGAATGAGACTCAGCGTGCGGGCCGATACCGTCGAGCCAGCGATTGCACGATGCTGCGGGCGACCCTGCGAACGGTCGCGCTCGGTGGCTTTGGGTGCGCCCGTCAGAGACCCTTCCTAAGCTGTGGCGCAGGACGAAAGCCTACAGTACGCGCAGCCGGAATGGTCATCGGCGCGTTCGTGCGTGGATTGAAACCGGCGCGCGCACGGCGCCGGCGCACGGAAAAGGTGCCGAAGCCGGGCACCCAGAAGCGCTTGTCCTTGCGAATCGAGCGCGCAATTTGCTCGAATGCGAGATCCAGTGTGGCCGCGACCAGCTTCTTGGGCTGGCGCGTGGCCCGCGCGATCGCCTCGATCAGTTCCGCCTTGGTCATCGACGAGATCCTCCAGCGAATTTCTATAGCCCGAACTTCTATAGCTGATGAGCGCGCCGGGCCAAAACCGCGCGAACGCTACGCCTGGGCAGCGGCGGGCAACGGAGCCGCAACCACCGATTCAATCCGATTGCGTGCGATCCAGTCGTCGATTGCCGCCAGCGCTCGCGTCCCCATCTCGATTTTGCGCTGCCGTCCGCGCGCCCGGATTTTCAGATCGGGTATCAGGCCATAGTTTGCGTTCATCGGCTGGAAATCGCGCCGCGCCGGATCGGTGATATAAGCGATCAGCGATCCGAGCGCGGTCTCAGGCGGCGGGACGAGCAAATCGCGACTCTCGACGATGTTCGCCGCGTTGATTCCCGCGAGCAATCCCGCGGCCGCCGACTCGACGTAGCCTTCGACGCCGACCATCTGGCCCGCGAGAAAAAGATCGTCGCGCACTTTGAGTTGGAGAGTCGGACGCAGCAGGCGCGGTGAGTCGATAAAGGTGTTGCGATGGATTGAGCCGAGTCGCACGAACTCCGCCTTTGCCATCCCCGGAATCATCCGCAGCACCCGGCGCTGCGCGGAGTAGGTCATCTTGGTCTGGAAGCCGACCATATTGTAGAGCCGGCCTCCGGCGTCGTCCTGTCTAAGCTGTACGACCGCGAACGGACGCCGCCCGCTCTGCGGCTCTGAGAGCCCGACCGGCCGCATCGGGCCGAACGCGAGCGTCATCGGACCTCGCCGCGCCATCTCCTCGATTGGCATGCAGCCCTCGAAATAGACCGGCTTCTCGAATGGATGCAGCTCGACCTTTTCCGCCGCGAGCAATTCGGTCACGAACGCCTCGTACTCGCTCCCGGTCATCGGGCAATTGATATAGTCGTCGCCGCCCTTGCCGTAACGCGAGGCTTTGAACGCGATGTTCATATCGATCGACTCAGCAGCGACGATCGGTGCGATCGCGTCGTAGAAATACAGGTTGCGCGGACCGATCAGGCGGTTGAGTGCCTCGCCGAGCACGGGACTCGTCAGCGGACCGGTCGCGAGAATTGTCAGCCGGTCGGGAATCTCGGGCGCCTCGGCGCGGAAAATCTCGACCAAGGGGTGTCGTTCGAGGGTGTCGGTTATCATGCGCGAGAAATCGTCGCGATCGACGGCGAGCGCGGAACCGGCGGGCACGCGCGCGCGATCGGCCGAATCGATTACAATCGAGCCGAGCCGGCGCATCTCTTCCTTCAGCACGCCGACCGCCGTTTCCATCGAATCGTTGCGCAGCGAATTGGAGCAGACGAGTTCGGCGAAACCGGCCGTCCGATGCGCTTCGGTCATCCTTACCGGGCGCATCTCGACCAGCCGGACGCGGATACCCCGGCGCGCGAGCTGATATGCCGCCTCGCTGCCGGCGAGGCCGGCGCCAACCACGGTTACCTGGTATTCAGCCATCGAGACTTTGCCGCGCGAGGAAGCCGCGTAGATGCGGCGAAACGTGATCGTGGCGTTTTTCCCCGCTCGTGTAAACCGTTAGGTCTGAGCTAAGAATTATTTTGTTCTGGATGTCGATCCGGAGCATCGTCGTTCGACTAATAGTTAGAGCCCCACATTTCGTGGCGACACGGAGGATGCAATGGAATACGTGCTTTTGATCTACAACAGCGAGGCGGAGGGCAAGAAGCGGCCCCAAGCGATGCAACAACAGATCTTCCAGGAGTACATGACTTTCACCCAGGATCTCACCAAGTCCGGGAGGAATAAGGGCGGGAACGCGCTCGAACAGACGACGACCGCCACCACGGTTCGCGTGCGCAACGGCAAGACGGTGGTGATCGACGGCCCCTTCGCGGAGACCAAGGAGCAGCTCGGCGGGTACTACCTGGTCGAGGCGAAGGATCTCGACGAGGCGATCTCGATCGCGGCGCGGATTCCGGGCGCGAAGTGGGGTTCGATCGAAGTGCGCCCGGTTATGAAGATCAACATGTGATGGAAAGCGAGCGGCGCAGACTCGCTGTAGCGGCGCGCGCGCTTGCGGACTAGCCTGCCATCGAGCAGTCTTATGGGCTCGTCGATGGATGCCAGCGCCGCCGGAATCGAGCGCTTCTACCGCGAGGATTTCGGACGAATCCTCGCCACGCTTATCCGCGTGCTCGGCGATTTCGCGCTTGCGG
>JBGPNU010000324.1:0-3832 GCA_041487675.1 Binatus sp. (SeqCode) | reverse complement strand
CTCTGCAAGTGACGTTGCCTAATAGTCAGACTTCCCGGGGAGGGTGCGACCAGTCATGGCGGATATGAGCGTTCGACCGGCGGTGCGCGCGGACCTGCCGCGGCTTACGGAAATTTACAACTATTACGTTATCAACACGCCGATCACCTTCGACCTGAAACCGTTCACGGTTGAAGAGCGCGCGCGATGGTTTGAAGAGCATGCCGGCACTGCACGGCATCGCCTGTTCGTCGCGGACATCGCGGGAAGGGTCGTCGGCTATGCGTACACGGGGCCGTTTCGCGACAGGGCGGCGTATGATCCGAGTGTCGAGACGTCGATCTACTGCGCGCACGACGCGACTGGGCGCGGAATCGGCGCGATGCTGTATCGGACTCTCTTCGACGCGCTGAAGGATGAGGACATTCATCGGCTGCTGGCCGGGATCACGTTGCCCAACGAAGCGTCGATCAAGTTGCATCGAAAGTTCGGCTTCACCGAGGTTGGCGTGTTCAGCGAGTGCGGCCGCAAGTTCGATCGCTACTGGGACGTCGTGTGGATGCAGCGCCCGTTCCGCCTCGCTGGCGAATAAAATTGCTCGCGCCCCGACGCGGTTTGAACTAGGCTATGCGCCGACGGGGCGCGCGCGAGCGCCGCGATATTCAAGGCTCGACTACATATAAGGAAGTAAAGTCCCGATGCGCGATCAGGATAGGGCGCCGCTCGCAGATTCAATCCAGGACTACCGGCTGCCCAAAAACGTAACCCCCAAACGCTACGAAATTCGCCTGACGCCGGACCTCAAGGCGTTCACCTTTCAGGGCGAGGTGAGGATCGCGGTCATCGTTAACGAGACGACCGACGACATCGTGCTGAATGTGCTCGAGCTGGAGATTGATAGTGCGGCGGCGGAGCGCGCGGGAAAATCTATGGCGGCGAAGGCCGAGCTCGAACCCGCCAAGGAGCGTGCTCATCTCCGGTTTTCTGAAAAACTCGCGCCCGGCGAATGGACGCTCAAGATTGAATTTCGCGGAATCTTGAACGACAAGCTGCACGGCTTTTACCGCAGCCAGTACCAGGACGCGTCCGGGGGGATTCACACCGTCGCCACGACCCAGTTCGAATCCACCGACGCGCGCCGCGCGTTTCCGTGCTGGGACGAGCCCGAGCTCAAGGCGAGCTACAAGGTGACCTTGGTTGTCGATGAACCCCTCGCCGCGATTTCAAACGGGGGCAAGGAGAGCGAAAGGAAATTGGCGGGCGGCAAAAAGGAGGTCGTCTTCAAGGAGACGATCCCGATGTCCACCTATCTGGTCGCGTTTATTATCGGCGAGTTCGAGGCGACCGCGCCGGTCGATGCCGGCACGCCGCTTCGAATCGTTCACGTGCCGGGCAAAGAGTCGCTGACGAGCTGGGCGAAGCGCATCGGCGCCTTCTCGCTCAAGTACTTCGCCGACTACTACGGACTCAAGTATCCCGGCGACAAGCTTGACCTGATCGCGATTCCGGACTTCGCGTCGGGCGCGATGGAAAACCTGGGCGCGATCACGTTTCGCGAGACCGCGCTGCTCGCCGACGAAAAGACCGCGTCGCGCGCCGAGTTGGAGCGCGTCGCCGACGTCGTCTCGCATGAAAACGCGCACATGTGGTTTGGCGATCTGGTCACGATGCGATGGTGGAACGGGATTTGGCTCAACGAGGCGTTCGCCACCTTCATGGAGATGCTCGCGGTCCACGCCTGGAAACCGGATTGGAAGCGATGGGAAAGTTTCAGCGTCTCGCGCGCGGCCGCGATGTCGATAGACGGGTTGCGCAGCACGCGGCCGATAGAATTCACGGTGCACAGTCCCGAAGACTGCCGCGCGATGTTCGACATCCTGACCTATGAGAAAGGCGCGGCCGTGCTGCGGATGCTCGAGCAGTTTCTCGGCGCCGAGGTCTTTCGCGACGGAATCCGGCTCTACCTGAAGAAGCATCAATTCAACAACACCGAGACCAGCGACCTGTGGGACGCGCTCGAGGCGGCGTCGCGCGAGCCCGTGCGCAAAATGATGGACTCGTGGATCTTTCAGCCCGGCTTTCCAATTGTCGATGCGTCGCCGAGCGCCGACGGCCGCGGGCTCCGACTTTCGCAGCGCCGGTTCTTTTACCTGCCCGAAGACAACGACCAGTTATGGCATGTGCCCGTGATGGTTCGGGCGAAAACCGACCGCGGCGTCTCGACCCACAAGCTGCTGCTCACCACCCGCGAGACGACTCTCGACTTGCCGGGCAAGCTCGAATGGGCGTTGCTCAACGAGGGCGGGCATGGCTTCTATCGCGTGCATTACGCGCCGGATCTGCTCGCGTCGATCACGAAGAATCTCGGCGCGCTCGGATCGATCGAGCGCTTCGGCCTGGTGAACGATACGTGGGCGGCGACGGTCGCGGGACTCGGCCCGCTCGGCGAGTTTCTGAATATGGCGCGGCTTTTTACCGGCGAGACCGATATCAACGTATGGCGCGCGTTGATCGGCGCGTTCGCCTATCTCGACATGATCGCGTCGGATGCCGACCGACCCGCGCTCGCCGCAGCGCTGCGCGCGATTGTCGGTCCCGCCGCCGCGCGACTCGGCTGGGAGCCAAAGTCCGGTGAGAGTGAGCTGGAGCGGCAACTGCGTGGAACGATAATTGGCGCGCTCGGCACGCTCGGCGACGATCCCGATGTGCAAAAACGCGCGCGCGATCTGTATGCGCGCTTCGAAGATGATCCTGATTCAGCCGATCGCGACCTGATGCCGGCGCTGGTGAACATCCTCGCGCATTCGGGCGACGCCGCGCGCTACGACGAATTCAAACGCAAATTCAAATCGCCGCGCACACCGCAGGAGGAGCAGCGCTACCTATTCTCGCTGGCAGGTTTTCGGGATCGTACGCTGCTCAATAGAACCATGGCGATGACGCTCGACGGAGAAGTGCGCACGCAGAATTCGCCGTACCTGATGCATTCGCTGCTGCTCAACAACTTGTTCCGATATGAAGCCTGGGACTATGTGCGCGCCCACTGGCCCGAAATGATCCAGAAGTATCCCGACAACGCGCTGCCGCGGATGTGCGAGGCGGTCGTCGCGCTGCTCGATCGCGAGGACGAGGTGAGGAAGTTCTTCGCCGAGCATCGGGTGCGACTCGGCGGCAAGATAATCGATCAGCACCTCGAACGCTTAAGCGTTGCGGTCGGATTCCGGCGCCGCGAGGGCGCAAAATTGCCGGAGACGCTCAAAGCCTTAAACTGATATAGAATTCGAGCGCAACCTTTTGCGAACTGAGAGAGAGACCGCCATGGCGAATGAATCAAAGCCGGCCCCAGCAACTATCATCCACGAAGAGCATCCGCTGAAGTTCGAACGTGCGGTCGCGGAGCCGAATGCGCTGTGGCTCGAAACCGGCGAGCTCAAACGGCTCGTGGGCTGGGAGCTCAAGCCGGAAGGGATCTGCCGCGGCGATTTGTGCGTGCCGATTCCACCCGGTGCCGGCGCTAAGTTCACGTCGAAGCGCGACGGCGCGACCTGGCTCAACTTCACCGCACTCGCAGACCTGATGGGCAAGCCGTGGGCGGGCGACCCGGCGCATCGCGTGTGGTATTTCGGCGCGGAGGCGGCGGAGCGCGGCAACGCACTCAAGTCGCTGAGCGCCCCGGATTTTGAACTGCCCGATCTCCAAGGCAAGCTGCATCGGCTCTCGGACTATCGGGGCAAGAAAGTTTTCCTGCTCGCGTGGGCGTCGTGGTGAGGATGCTCGCTTGACCTGCCCGGGTGGCAGGCGCTGTACGAAGAACTCAAGGATCTCAATTTCACGATCATCACGGTCGCCTTCG
>JBGPNU010000323.1:0-3858 GCA_041487675.1 Binatus sp. (SeqCode) | reverse complement strand
TCGGCTGCGTTGGAGGCTATCGGTTTTTCGCAGAGCACGTGCTTGCCCGCTCTGAGCGCGGCGATCGTCCACTCGCAGTGAAGCGAATTGGGCAGCGGATTGTAGATGACGTCGAGATCCGGGTCGCCGATGAGATCCGCGTAGGTCGCGTGTACTCGCGGGATAAGATGGGTGGCCGCAAATTCGCGTGCTCGTGCGGGGTCGCGCGCGGCAATCGCGACGACCTCGGCATCCGATGACTTTTGGGCAGGTTTGATGAGCGCGTCGGGCGCGATACGCGCCGCACCAAGTATTCCGAATCTGAGTGGACGATAATTTGCCATGCCTTTCACCGCTGCATCGATTGCAACGCGACCAACTCGGGATACCACCGCCGTGGCCGTTTGTGAACTGCCTATGAATCCTGCAAGAATCGCTGGCAGCCAAATCACTGAGGTTTATCCATATGACCGCGACCGTATCGACCCGCTCCGGCAAACTCGAAGGTGACGACCAGGGCGGACTGTTCGTCTTCAAGGGAGTTCCATTCGCCGCGCCCCCGGTCGGCAATCGCCGATGGGCGGCGCCCGAAAAGCCGGCCCCATGGACCGGAGTCCGCGACGCGCGGACCTTCGGCGCGGTGTCTCATCAGAATCAAATGATGAATGGCGTGCTCGCCGCGATGGTGATCAACGACAAGCAGTCCGAAGATTGCCTTTACCTGAACATCTGGACTCCGGGACTCGACGCCAAACGGCGGCCGGTGATGGTCTGGATTCATGGCGGCGGATTCACCATCGGCTCGGCCTCGCAGCCGATCTACGATGGCGCCGTTCTCACCCGGCGCGGCGACGTGGTCATGGTCAGTGTCAATTATCGCCTCGGCCCGCTGGGTTTTCTGCGTCTGGCGGATGTAACCAATGGAAAAATTCCTTCGGCCGGGATTGAAGGGATGCTCGATCAGGTCGCCGCGCTCGAGTGGGTCCGCGACAATATCGCCGAATTCGGCGGCGACCCGGACAACGTCACGATCTTCGGCGAATCAGCCGGCGGAATGAGCGTCGGAACTCTGCTCGGGATGCCGAGCGCGCGCGGCCTCTTCCATAAGGCGATACCGCAAAGCGGATCGTGCCATACCGGCGCTCCCATCGCGCGTGCGAACCGGGTGGCCGAGCGAGTTCTGTCGAAGCTCGCCACGGCAGCCACCAATGCGGACGCAATTCGCGCGCTCACGCCGTCGCAGTTGCTGACCGGCACTCTGCTCCCTGACGGCAAGACTCCAGATCCCGAGCTCGCGATGGCATATCAGCCGGTGATTGACGGAACGCACCTGCCGAAGGCCGCAATCGAGATGGTTGCGAACGGTTCGGCGCCGAATGTGGCTGTGATGGTCGGCTCGACGCTGGAGGAGTGGAAGTTGTTCGCGATGATGGATCCTTCGCTTCGCAAACTCGATCGCGCGGGCCTGGCCGCACGCATCAGCAGGCGACTCACCGCTGAATCCGCCGACGCTCTTATCGAGGCTTACGAAAAAGCGCGCGCACACCGCGGCGATCCCACGGCGCCAGCCGAACTGTTCACGGCAATCGAGACCGATCGCGTTTTCCGCACCCCGGGTGTGCGCCTCGCGCAGCTCCAGGGACGCCGCGAACCGCGCGTCTTCAGCTATCTCTTCACCTGGCGGTCACCCGCGATGGGCGGTGCGCTCGGATCCTGCCACGCGCTGGAGCTTGGCTTCGTCTTTGGCAGCAACCACTTGCCGGGGATGTCCGCGTTTTCGGGTACCGGCGCGGCTGCGGAAAAGCTGGCGGGACAGATGCAAGACGCATGGCTCGCCTTTGCGCGTTCAGGTGATCCGAGCTGCGCGAGCATCGGTACTTGGGCTGGATATACCGAGGCGCGTCGAGCGACGATGGTATTCGGCGAGACGACTAAACTCGAAGATGCGCCTTACGAAGATGAGCGCCGCGCGTGGGACGCGATCCCGGATCGGATTCTCGGTTCTCTCTAGCAGCTGTGCCGCATCGACCTGCTTCGCACTCAGGTCCTGGTCGGATTAGACCAATGACCAAGATGAGTTTGCCTCGGCTCCATTTGGAGGGGCGATGGTTCGTCGACGAATCCGGCCGGCGCGTTATCCTGCGCGGCGTCAATCTGGGTGGCGATTGCAAGGTTCCGTACCCAGACGGCGGCACCAATTTCCCTTCTGATTTTTCAAACCACCGTGAAGTATCTTTCATCGGCCGCCCTTTTCCGATTGGCGAAGCCGACGAACATTTCTCGCGGCTTCGCGCGTGGGGATTCAACTGCCTCCGCCTGCTGACCACGTGGGAAGCAGTCGAGCATCGCGGGCCCCATGAATACGACGCCGCATACCTCGACTACTTTGCCGAGTTGTGCCGAATCGCCGGTGACTACGGATTCTACCTGTTCGTCGATTTTCACCAGGACGTCTGGAGCCGGATGACCGGTGGCGATGGCGCCCCTGGCTGGCTATTCGAGAAAATCGGAATTGACTATCGCCGCCTGGCGAAATCGGGCTCCGCTCACGTTATGCAACTATACGATTACGCTCGCGGCGGCCGCCAGGAGGATCGCTACCCCACGATGAGCTGGTCGCAGAACGCCCGCCGCCCGGCAAACGGCGTGATGTGGACGCTGTTCTTCGCCGGCCGTGACTTCGCGCCCGGCCTGACTATCGACGGCCTTAACGTGCAGGATTACATGCTCGACCACTATCTCGGAGCGCAGCGCGAAATCGCGCGCCGGATCCGCGACCTGCCAAACGTGATGGGCTTCGATTCGCTCAACGAGCCGGCCCCCGGCTGGATCGGACAGTCGCTCAGCTACCGTCATCTCGGACCGAGCGAAGTGAATCCGAACCGTGCGATGCCCGGACTCGCGTGGTCGCCGCTCGATGGATTGCTGGTCTCGCATGGCGTCTCGAGATCGATTCCGGCGCTCGAATTCGATCCCGCAACGAACTCAGCGATCGTCAAGCGCGAGCAGACCGTGAACCCGGATCGCATCTCAATTTGGACGGATGAGCGCGCCGATCCGTTTGAGGCGGCCGGTGCATGGCGCCGAAACGCCGACGGCGGCTACGAGATGCTCCGCGACAATTTCTTCGAGCGCGTCGGCGATCATAAGGTCAACTTCATCGAAGACTACATGGGACCGTTCCTGGCGCGGGTCGCCGAAAATATTCGCGAGATCAATCCCGGCTGGATTCTGTTCGCGGAACTCGATCCGATGTCCGGATTCTTAGGCCCCGGTTTTCCAGCCGAAACGCCGTCCAACACGGTCAATGCCGGTCACTGGTACGACGTTGTCACGCTCGCGACGAAAACATTTGATCCGAATTTCAGTCTCGATTTCATGACCGGCGAGATAGCGACCGCCGCCGGGCAAATCCAGGCGCGCTACGAGCGCCAACTCGGCAAGATCGCCAGGATGTCGGAATCGATACCCGGCGGCGCCCCGACTCTTATCGGCGAATGCGGGATTCCGTTCGATTTGAACGGAGCGCAAGCGTACCGCGCTTTCCACGCCGGCGATCGCTCCGCTACGCCATGGACGCCGCACGTCATCGCGCTCGATCTAATGTACAACGCGCTCGACAGCCTGCTCATCAACAGCACGCAATGGAACTACACCGCATCCAACCGCAACGATCTCGCGATTGGGGACGGATGGAACCAGGAAGACCTGAGCATCTTCTCGCGTGACCAGCAGATCGATCCCGCCGATATCAACAGTGGCGGCCGCGCGCTCGCGGGCTTCGTTCGACCGTACGCCAAGGCAACCCAGGGAACTCCGCGCACGATGAAGTTCGATCGCGTCGCCGGTACTTTCGAGTTCGTCTTCGATTCCGATCCT
>JBGPNU010000322.1:0-3904 GCA_041487675.1 Binatus sp. (SeqCode) | reverse complement strand
GGCGAGGCGCGCACATCGCCGGACAACGCGGAGTTGAGCGTCGCGATCGAGACTACCGGCGCGACCGCGGAGGAAGCTGCGAATCGCAACGCCGCGCTCGCCGAAAAAGTGACCGCCGCACTCAAGTCGAAGCTTGGCGACAAGGGCAAAATTTCGACCGGCGGCTACTCGCTAAATCCCGAGTACGACCAGCGTCCCGGACACGAGAAACCCGCTATCACCGGTTACAGCGCCCAGAACTCTCTTACCGTCGAGACCGGCGCGATCAACCTGGTCGGCGCGCTGATCGATTCCGCGATCTCTGCCGGCGCGAATCGCGTGAACTATTTGAACTTCAGCGTTAAGGACGACGTCAAAGCTCGCACCGAAGCGATCACCATCGCGACCCGCGACGCCAAGGCGCAGGCAGACGCGCTCGCATCGGCGCTCGGCGTGAAACTCGGCAAAGTGGTGAAGGCAACCACGCTTGCGGAAGCGCGGCCGATTCCGATGCAACGAATGGCCATGGCGATGGCCACTAAAGCCTCGACTCCGGTCGAGCCGGGTGAGGTCACGGTTTCGGCTACGGTTTCTCTCACATTCGAGATTGAGTAGTTTACGTAGAGACTATGATTGGCACTCACCTGAACTCACGATGCTGAAGCCAGGCGATCCCGCACCGGCGTTCGATCTTCCCTGCGCCATCGACGGGCGCATCGCGCGTTCGAGCCTCGCGAAGATCAACTCCGAACTGGTGCTGATCTTTTTTTATCCGCGCGACTTTTCGTTCATCTGCCCGACCGAGGTCACCGCCTTCAACCGGGCGCTTAACGAATTCATTGCCGAGCAGACCTCGGTCCTCGGCGCGAGTATCGACGACGCCGACAGCCATCTTCGATGGGCGACGGAGCTTGGCGGAATCTCGTATCCGCTGCTCGCCGACGACCAGGGAAGCCTCGCGCGCGGCTACGGCGTCTTCGACGAAAAGGAAAGCGTGGCGTTGCGCGCGACCTTCATCCTCGATCGGAAGCGCACAGTTGTATTTTCAGCGTCGTGCCCCCTTAACGTCGGACGCAGCGTCAGCGAGACGCTCCGAATCGTGCGCGCACTTCGAACCGGCCAGCTCTGCCCCGCCGACTGGACTCCGGGCGCGCAGACCGGCCCGATAGAGCGGAAGTTCTAGGTCGAGCTTGGCCGCAATCGATTCCGCGGAAAAGAAACGGCTCTTCGAGCGGCTCTCGAGCGTTCGTGAAATTGTGTTCGGCGTGCAGGACGGCGTGCTGACTACCGCCGGCGTGCTGTGCGGGCTGAGCGGCGCCGTCTCGCAGCATTCGCAGGTTGCGCTCGCCGCGCTGGCATCCACCGCGGCTGGCGCACTCTCGATGGCTGCGGGAGCCTACTTGGGCACTCGCGCCGAAACCGAGGTCCTGCGCGCCGAACTCGACATCGTGCGCGGGGACGCCGCCCGCAAACCCTACGTCGTCAAGGAAGGTTTGCTCGACGAGCTTTGCAAGGAGGGACTCAGCCGCGAGGCCGCCTATCGGATCGTCCAGCTACTAGGCGCTTCGCCTGAAGCCCTGAGTTCCACCGCCGAAGCAAAGATGTTCGGCCTCGGTGGCGCAATAGCTGGCAACCCCGCGCTGGACGGATGCGTGATGGGTGTCGCGTTTTTGATCGGCGCGCTGGTGCCGCTGCTTCCCTATATCTTCATCACGATTCCGCGCTTCGACCTTGGCGGCGCGCTCGTCGCCACCGCCCTCACGCTGTTCGCGGTCGGATATTTCGAAGGATGGCTGGCGCATCGCAGCGATCGCTGGCGTTCCGGCACTCGCTTTCTTGCTATTGCAATGGGCGCGGCTGCCGCCGGCTATCTGATCGGGCTCGCGATCTCTCCACTCGGTGCGACCGCGGGCTGAGCTCAATCGCCATGAAATCTGTCCCCTATTCGTCACTCGCCGCTTTTCTGGCGCACTATCGCGCGCTTCAGTCCGCAGTTTCCCGCACCTCCGGCGAAGATCGGCTATTTGCGGAAATGTCCGCGGCGCTCGGGATTCTCTCGCCCGAGCAGCGCGCCGCGCTCGATTCCTCCGCTGCCACCCCGAGCGCACGCCGCAATCGTGAACGCGCCGAACTTCATCTCAGGCGCGAGCTTGTCGCGCGCGCGATCGTATCGGGCTGAACGATGCTCACCTACCTGGTCCGGCGAATCGTTTTCGGCGCGGCGGTCCTTGTCGGCACTTCGCTGATTACATTTCTGATCGCGTTCGTGGTTCCCGCCGATCCCGCGATCGCGATGGCCGGCGCGAAAGCCGATCCGCAAACGCTCGCGTCCATTCGCCTTGAGCTGGGACTCGACCAGCCGCTCTACGTGCAGTATGCGCGCTATGTCGATCGTGCGGTTCGCGGCGACCTCGGCCGCTCTTATATCCGCCGCGAAAGTGTGACTCGGCTGATTGCCGATCGGCTTCCCGCAACCGCGATTCTCGCCGCATCCGCGATGGCGTTGTCGCTGGTTCTGGGAATTGCGATGGGTGCGCTCGCGGCTGCATATCGCGGCCGCGCCACTGACAACCTGCTGCTGGTCATTTCGCTCGCGCTGGTCTCGGTCCCGGTATTCTGGCTCGGCACGATGCTGCTGATTGCGGTCGCCGCAACGATGCGCTCGTTTCCGCTCGGCGGATACAGCGGCGCCGCGAGTCTCGTGCTGCCGACTCTTACGCTGGCACTCGGCTCCGCGGGCTACTATTCGCGCGTCCTGCACACCAGCCTCTGCGATGCGTTCGACCAGGATTACATTCGCACCGCGCGCGGCAAAGGACTCTCACCGGCGCGCGTGATGATGCGGCATGCGATGGCCAACGCGCTGCTGCCGCTCGTCACCGTCGCGGGACTCGATCTCGCCGGGCTCCTTTCGGGTGTGGTCCTCACAGAGACGGTTTTCAATTGGCCGGGAATCGGGCGACTCGCCGCCGAGGCGATCTTCAACCTCGACATCCCGGTGATCATGGGCACCGTTCTGTTCTCCGCGTTCCTGATAGTCGTCGTCAATCTGCTCGTGGACCTGCTTTACGCATACCTCGATCCGCGGATTCGGCTCGCGGAGAGTGTATGAATCGAAGGCACGTCATGACGCTCGAGAATGTCGGCGCCGCGATGGTGGCTGTCCTCGTTATCGTCGCGATCTTCGCGCCCTGGCTTGCGCCCCACGATCCCACCATCGTCGTGGCGCCGACCTTCGGCGACCCCGGCGCGCCCTCGCTCGCATTTCCGATGGGCACCGACGAACTGGGCCGCGACGTTCTGTCACGGATCATTTTTGGCGCGCGGATCTCGCTCACGGTCGGCGTCGCCGCGATGGCCGTCACGATGACGATAGGCGTCGCGATCGGGCTATCCGCCGGGTTTTTTGGCGGCGCCGTCGATTTTCTTCTGATGCGCTTCACCGACGTGATGCTCTCTCTGCCCGCGCTCCTGCTCGCGATGGCATTTGTCGCGGTGCTGAGGCCGAGCTTGCTCACAATCCTGCTCGTCATCGGCCTGGTCTCCTGGACCCAGATTGCGCGCGTGGTGCGGGCCGAGACGCTCACCATGTCCACGCGCGATTTCGTCGTCGGCGCGCTGGCCCTTGGCGCGCCGCCGCGCCGTCTGATCGCGCGCCATATTTTTCCGAACGTCCTGCCGATTATTATCGTGATGGCGGCGCTTGGAACCTCCGGCACCCTGTTGCTCGACGCCGCGCTTAGCTTTCTCGGTCTCGGCGTTCCGCCGCCGACGCCCAGTTGGGGCCGGATGATCGAAGAGGCAACGATTTATTTCCGCACCGCGCCATGGCTCGCAACCTTCCCCGGTCTCGCAATCTTCTACGCGGTGTTGAGTTTCAATCTGCTCGGCTACGGATTCCTCCGCAGGCGCTCGCAATGAAATT
>JBGPNU010000321.1:0-3936 GCA_041487675.1 Binatus sp. (SeqCode) | reverse complement strand
GCCGGCTTTATCGGATCGCATCTGGTGGACGCGCTCGTCGCAGCCGGGATGCGGGTGCGAGTGATCGACAATTTTGCCACCGGCCGGCGCGAATTCGTGAATCCCGCGGCGGAACTGATCAACGCCGATATTCGCGACGCGGTGTCGATCAGCAGCGCTTTCGAGGGTGTCGATACCGTGTTTCATGTAGCCGCGCTCCCGAGAATCCCGCTTTCGATCGCGAGGCCGGTTGAAACCCACATGACCAACGTGGTCGGGACGTTGAACGTGCTGATCGCGGCGCGCGATTCCAAGGTTCGCCGATTCGTGTACTCGGGATCGTCGTCGGTGTACGGCAAACAGGACCGCCTCCCGCTTACCGAGACGATGACGCCGCATCCGATGAATCCGTACGCGCTGCAAAAGTTTGTCGGCGAGGAGTACGCCCGGATGTTCCATCGGCTGTTCGCGATGCAGACCCTGACGCTTCGCTACTTCGGCGTGTACGGACCGCGCATGGCGGAAGAGGGCGCCTATATGCTCGCGATCGCGGCGTTCATTCGGGCGCATCGCGAGGGTCGAGCGCTCGAGATTCACGGCGACGGCGAACAGACGCGGGACTTCACGCACGTGAGCGACGTGGTGGCGGCGAACATGCTCGCGATCGACTGCGCGGTGGCGGACGGGCGCGCAATCAATGTCGGACGCGGTGAAAACGTGAGTGTCAATCGCATCGCGGAGATGATCGGTGGACCGACGGTGCGCAAGCCCGCGCGCGTCGGCGACATGCGCGATACGCTGGCCGATCGCACGCAGGCCGAGCGGGTTCTCGGCTGGCGGCCGAAGGTGTCGATCAAAGACGGCCTCGCGGACTTGCTGAAGACCTGATGGCGATTGATGACCCAGAAAAAACGAGAGCCGATCGGGAATTAGATCGGCTCTCTGATTTTCGAGGCGAATCGATTCGCGCGACTACTCGAACATCAGGACGGTGCGGGCAACTTCGCCCGCCTTCATCGCGCGGAACGCCTCGTTGACGTCTTCGAGCTTGCCGCGGCGCGTGATCATGCCGTCGAGATCGAGCCGGCCCTGCTGGTAGAGCTCGATGATGCGCGGCATATCGATGCGGAAGCGATTGGACCCCATGAAGCATCCCTGGATGCGCTTCTCGTACAGCAGCGAGAAGCCGTCAACTTCGACTTTCTGCCCGATTGGCACCATCCCGACGATGGTCGCGATACCGCCGGGGGCGATCGATTCGTAGGCTTGCTCGGCGGCGACCTTGAGTCCGATTGCTTCGAACGAGTAGTCAACGCCGCCGCCGGTGAGCGAGCGGATTTCGTCAACCGGATTTCCCTTGGAGGCGTCCACGGCGTGAGTCGCACCGAGCTTTTTCGCGAGTTCCAGCTTGGACGGGAATTTATCGACGGCGATGATCATCAGCGCGCCCGCGATGCGCGCGCCCTGGATGATCGCGAGGCCGACGCCGCCCGCGCCGAATACGGCGACCGTCGATCCCGGCGCCACTCTTGCGGTGTTAAGCGCCGCGCCGACGCCGGTCATGACGCCGCATCCGATCAGCGCCGCGCGATCCAGCGGCACCTCGTTGCCAATTTTCACCAGCGCGTTCTCATGCAGCAGCAGTTTTTCGGCGTAACCTGAGAGGTCGGCGAACTGATTGACCATCTTGCCCTTCTGCGAGAGGCGCGGCTTGTCGGTGGCGCCGCGCTGGGTCGCGGCCTTGTTCGAGCAGAGGTTCGGATGCCCCGACATGCAATCCTCGCAATAGCCGCAGAAAACCGACAGGCACGCGATTACGTGATCGCCGGGCTTAAGGTACGAGACCTGCGAGCCGACCTTTTCGACCACGCCGGCAGCCTCGTGCCCGAGCACCGCGGGAGTCGGCCACATGTAGAGGCCGTCAACGAAATGCAGGTCGCTGTGACACACGCCGCTCGCGACCGTGCGGACCACTACCTCGCGTTCTTTGGGCTCGTCGATATCGACCTGCTCGATGGTGAGCGGCTGACCCGGACCATGGAAGACGGCAGCTTTCATTGGATGCTCTCCTTGGGATGCTTCTTGAGTAGGATGCTTCTCGAGTTTCGTATTTCGATTGTGCGGCGCGCCGGCTAGTTGAACATCAAAACCGTGCGCGCGACTTCGCCCGCCTTCATTGCGCGGAACGCCTCGTTGACGTCGTCGAGTTTGCCGCGGCGGCTGATCATCTCGTCGAGTTTGAGACGGCCCTGCAAGTAGAAATCGATGTAACGAGGCATGTCGATCCGGAAGCGGTTGGAGCCCATGTTCGACCCTTGCAGTTTGCGCTCGGTGAGAAACATATAGCCGTCGAGTTCGACCTTCTGGCCGACCGGGATCATGCCGATTACGGTTGCCGTGCCGCCGGGCTTGAGCGCGTTGAACGCCTGCTCGGCGACCTTCTTGAGTCCGATCGCTTCGAATGAGTAATCGACGCCGCCACCGGTGAGTTTGCGGATTTCATCGACCGGATCGCTGCTCGATGCGTCCACGGTGTCGGTGGCGCCGAGCCTTTTCGCCATCGCGAGCTTTCCTTCGAACATGTCGATCGCGATTATTTTGCGGGCGCCGGCAATTCGGGCGCCCTGGATCGCGGCGAGGCCGACCCCGCCTGCGCCGAACACCGCGACCGTGGAGCCGGGCTCGATCTTCGCCGTGTTGAGGACAGCGCCGACGCCGGTGGTCACGCCGCATCCGATCAGCGCCGCGCGATCCAACGGGAAGTCCTCGCGGATCTTCACGACCGCATTCTCATGCAGGAGCATCTTCTCGCAATACGACGAGATGTCCAGGAACTGATTGACCAGCTTGCCCTTCTGCGAGATGCGCGGCTTGTCCTTGGGGTCGCGCTGGGTGGCCCGCTTGTTGGAGCATCGGTTGGGATGGCCCGACATGCACTGCTGGCAATTGCCGCAGAAGACCGAAAGGCAACAGATCACGTGGTCGCCGGGCTTGACGTAGGTGACCTGGCGGCCGACCTCTTCGATGATTCCGGCGGCCTCGTGGCCGAGCACGGCGGGCGCGGGATAGGGATAGAAACCGTCCACGAAATGCAGGTCGCTATGACATACGCCACTGGCGACGGTTTTGATCAGGACTTCGCGGTCCTGCGGCTTGTCGAGTTCGACGTCCTCGATACTGAGGGGCAGTTTGGGCCCGTGGAAAACTGCGGCTTTCATTCTGGGTGCTCCTTGTCGGCGATATTATTGGCTGCGCGCGAGAGCGCAATCTTTTTGACGCGCGAGCGCGGTGGCGATTCCTTTACTACCACACTGACGGCGCATTTCCAGCGCAACAAAGACGAATTGCTTACGGAAAGCTAACCTGGCGCGCCGTACCGGCGATCGGGACACCCGGCAGATGCGCCGCGGGCGAGTTCGCGCGCGCGTAGAGCCGCGCCCAGTCGTCACTGTACACGAGCCGCCAATCTTTGCGCGAGTCCATAAACTTGCGCGCTCCGATGTCGGGCGCGATCAGCACGTAATCGGTCGGATACTTGGTGATGGCGATTTCGGCGCCGGGCTGGTTGTAGTTGAATACGAAGAACACCTCCAGGACGTGCCTCGGGTAAACCGTGTCGTAACGCCCGTCCATGAACACCTTGGAGTCGGGCGCGAAATGCCAGATCAGATACTCGCCCCATCCAAACAGTGCGAGCACGTTTCCCTTGAGCCCGTGGTCCTTCATGAACGCGCAGGCGCTGACGGGATACGGATCGACGGAAGTGAGCTGGTTCGAGAACAGGTCGCTGCGCCAGAAAATTACAATCGCAAGCATCGCAAGAATCGCCTGGTTGAGGCGCGACGCGGGCCGGGCCGCTCCCGCGTCATCGCGGATCGCGGGCCATCGGCGCTCGAGCGCAAGCGGCAGATGACGCGCGAGTGGAGCGCAAATCGCGATCACCGCGACCGGCAGGTT
>JBGPNU010000320.1:0-3940 GCA_041487675.1 Binatus sp. (SeqCode) | reverse complement strand
TATGCTCGAGATAATCGACTGAGTTGGCGTTGGGACCGCACAGTTCGCGGAGCATCAGACGCCGCGACTCGATGTCCAGATTCGTTTTCGCCGCCGCGGTAACAACCCCGGGCAGTCCAGACCCGAGCCACTCCGCGCTGATGGTGCGCACCGATAGACCCGGCAGCACGATCGATTGGTTGGATACGATTGATTGGTTGGATACGGCGGGCGTCGAATCCCCCGCATCGGAGTCGGGCGCGCCCTTCAAACCCCAGACCCATCCGACGATTCCGCCGCCGTTTTCGATCGCCTCGCGCAGTGGCGCCGCTAAGAATCCAGCATCCCCGCCAGCGTCGAGTTCGCAGAGATCGATTTCCACCGCACCGGCGGCCAGCCTCGCCATACGCATCCCGCGATGCTGGAATTCCCCGGGCGCGATACCGAATCCGGCCCGCCGCCAGTTCTCTCGCGACTCCGCCAAGGCCCGAACCGCGACGATAACCCGCTCAATACAGATGATATTCAGAGGTACCACTGTCGCCCGAGCCTAATCTCGCTCGCAACCTGAAGCCATCGCGACGATTCCGGCCGTTTGGCCGATGCTTTATTAGCGCCGCGCTTGTCGCAATAATCGCGTTCAAACGTCTATACTTGTGCCGTAACTGATTGTAGCATTGTTATGACAAGCAGATTATCATGGTTAAGGGGGACTCGATGACAATTTCCTGGCAGACGTTTCAGCAGGAAGCGCTCGATTGTTTGCGCGCGCTTATCCGGCTCGACACCACCAATCCGCCCGGCAACGAACGAATCGCCGCCGACTATATCGCGGACGCACTCGCTGCCCATGGTGTCGATTCTGTAATCCGCGAAAGTGCGCCGACGCGCGCCAATCTGATCGCCCGCTACCCCGGCACCGATTCGTCCAAGGGCGCGCTGCTGCTCTCGTCGCACACAGATGTCGTGCCCGTCGAACGCTCGGGATGGACGCGCGAGCCGTTCAGCGGCGAAATCGCGGACGGATGCGTCTGGGGCCGCGGCGCTATCGACATGAAATCGAAATGCGCGACGGATCTCGTGCTGATGACGGCCATGAAGCGCGCCGGCGCGAAGCCCGATCGCGACGTTATCATGGCTGCGGTGGCCGACGAGGAGGCTGGCTCCGACTACGGCGCAAAATTCCTCGTCGAGCGGCATCCCGAACTGGTCCGCGCCAGTTGGGTGCTGAACGAGGTGGGCGGCTTCACCATCCATCTGAAAAATCGCCGCTTCTATCCGATCCAGATCGCGGAGAAGGGCTTCGTCACCATCAAGATGAAGGTCACTGCGATGCCGGGGCATGGATCGATGCCGCGCTCTGACACCGCTATCTCGCGAATCTCGGAACTCATCACCAAAATCGTGAAGACGCCGATGCGCACGAACGTTTCGCCTTTTATGCGCAAAACGCTCGAGGAGCTGGGCGTGCCGGTGGATTCTCCCGGTCCGCTGTTTCAGCCGATGCTCGCCAACACCGTCTCGCCGACGATTCTGCGCGCCGGCTACAAGGATAACGTGATTCCCGGCGAGGCGACGATCGTGCTCGACGGCCGCACGCTGCCCGGCGAGGATCCCGAGAGCTTCATGGCAGAGTTGCGCGAGATCGTCGGCCCGGAACCGACCTTCGAGTTAATAAAGACCGCGCCGCCGGCGGAAACCAGCCCCGACACTCCGCTGTTCGAACTAATCAAACGCAGCATCGAGGCGGCCGACCCCGGAGCACGCGCGATTCCGTGGATGATCCCCGGCGCGACCGACAACAAATTTTATTCCAAGCTCGGCGCGGCCTGTTACGGATTCTCTCCGGTCAGGCTCGAGCCGCAGATGCCGTTCGGCTCGCTCTATCACGGCAACGACGAGCGCCTGCCGATCGAAGGGTTTTACTGGGGGCTCAAGGTTTACGCCGAAGTCGTGCTGAAATTCCTCGGCATCAGGTTCGACGAAGTCTTTGCGTGATTAGATAAAGTTTTCGCGTGATTCGATAAAGTCCTCGCGTGACTTGACGCGCCGATCGTCCCGCTGTCGCTTCGCGCTTCGACTTACTTGGCGGCGCTGGTCTTTTGGCCGGTGGCCTGCGGCGTGAACGTCATCAACAGGCGCGGCGGCGCGTCGAGCGGCACGACCGCGAAATGCGCCACTGGCTGCGTGGTCAACGTCACCGTCGTTCCGGAGGAACTGCTCGAGATGCTGCAGTCCTTGAAGATAGACTTGTCGAACACCAGATGAGTCTGCAGCGCGGAATCGGGGGTGACATCCTTGAGTACGACCGTTGCGATAGCGCCTTCCGAATTGCTCTCGAAATTTTTGTCGAAGCGCACCGGTCCGCTGAGTTCGAGAATCACCGACAAGGGTGGATCGTTCGACGACAACCTGACGGTTTTCAAGGTAGCGGGTCCGGTTGCGGGCGGCTGAGTGGACGAAAGCGGCGGGGCTGCTGAGTCTCCGGAAGGCATGGGATTTCCGGAAGTCGGATTTCCGGAAGTCGAATCTCCGGAAGTCATGAGATGTAGCGGCTGTTCTGGCGGCGCCGAAACCGCGGGACCGGTCATCGCGCGTGCCTGCGCCTGTGCCGCGCCGGCGATACTGCCAGTCGGCGAAGGCGCCGCCGCCGGCGATGCATCGGGAGCGTGCATCATGTCCGGCGGCCTCGATCCGGGCCGCGATGCGCCCCCGTTCGACGGCGCGGACGCACCGAGGACAGGCAATCCATCCGGTCCATACGCCGGCGCCGCCGATGCAATGTCGCCGCGCCTCGTGTCCCCGCGTTGGCGCACGACTATCTTGTCAGCATTGGCGTCGTCGGGATTTCCGCCGTAACCAGTTTCGGCAAGCACCAGCGGGAGCGGGTCCTCTTCGGTGTCGATTGGCTCGTGGAGCTTCTTCAGCTCGGCCGCGGCTCTTTTGGCGTAATTGCTGTCCGGGAAATGCTTCTCGACGGCGGTAAATGCCTGCGCTGCCGAGTACTTCTTGCCTTCCTTCTCAAGCGAGATTCCAAGCTCGAACAATGCGTCCGGCGCGACCGGGGTATCGGGATATCTCTGCATCAGCTCGGCGAATCTCGACTCCGCCGCGCGGAAGTTCGCGCGCTTGTAGTAATAGTCGCCGACTACCATCTCGTTACGCGCGAGCATCTCACGGCAAACCACTACCTTTTCGTGCGCGAGTTCCGCGAAGCCGCCCTCGGGGAAGCGCTGCTCGAGCTCCTGGAACCGCTTGAGCGCTGCTACGGTCTTGCTCTGATCCTGGTCCTCACGCCCCATCTGATCGTAGTAGCTCATCCCGATGTAGTAACTGACGAGTTCCAGGTTTTGGCTGGTCGGATGCATCCGCTGAAAGTCATCGAGCGCTCCGATCGCCTCGGCATAGTCCTTCTGCTGATAATAGGCGAGGCCGATTTTCATCTCAGCCTCTTCGGCGTACGGACTGAACGGGAACTGGTCGATCACGTGCTGATAGTTCTCGATCGCGGCTTGGTATTCTTTCTGGGCGAAGTCGAGCTGGCCCTGCGCATAGTAGTCTTCGCCGCTGGGTTTCTGGCGCAGACTACAGGCGGTCGCTGGCAGCAGAACAGAAGCCACCAGTATCAGCAGGAAGCGTTTCATCGAAGCGATGCGGAGAAGGTTAAACAAGGCTGTCCGTCATTGCAATCCGGCGCGGCGCGTGAGTTTCATGGGAATCGCAAATAGACGCGCGGAGTCAGGAGCTTGCGGCTTCGCGAGGCTTGCGGAACGAGCCGGAAAAGACCGCTTTGCCCGCCGCCACGTACTTGCGCGCGAATCCGGTCCGCTCCGCTCCGGGTGCGGCTTCGACTCCTCGTATGAAGCCCGCCGCTTCCATCATCGGGAAGATTTCGCCCGCGTAATTGCGCACGTCGGTCGCCACGTATGCGATTGCGCCCGGCTCGACCGTGCGAAACAGG
>JBGPNU010000319.1:0-4000 GCA_041487675.1 Binatus sp. (SeqCode) | reverse complement strand
GACCCAATGCCTTGAGACAGGTTGCGAGAACGTGCGCCACCGGATGAGGCGTGGTGAAGACCATCGCGGTGCGCAACTTCCCGAGCGCCTCGCGCGAGGTGAGTCCGGGCGCGACCATCGGAACGCTCGAGGGCGCTTCGTTTGCCCGGCTTAGATCGATCAGCCGCGGCCCCGGCCGCGCGGCCACAATTTCGGCGGCGCGGAGAGCCGGAATCGCGAGAAAGGCGAGGTCAAACTCGCGAAGAGCGTCCGGACTTTCGAGCGCCTCGACCAGGCGCTCCTCGCCGGCCGCATCCAGCGTCTGCATCGCGCCCGCTTCAGTCGCAAACAGTTTTAGTTCGCTCAACTGGAAACCGCGCGCGGCGATCAGTTCGATAAGCTGGTTCCCGACCGCGCCGGTGGCGCCGACAACCGCCACTCTCGGCTCGCGCGAGATGCTCATTCGCCCTCTGTGCTCTCGAGCTTTTCGCGCACCAGCCGGCCCATCGCTTTGCATCCCACCGTCTGGGTTCCGGCGCCGCCGTGAAGGTCGCGAGTGCGATAACCGTCGCGCACGACCGAATCGACCGCCTGCGCGATCAGTTCCGCCTCCGAGCGCATGCCCAGCGAATGCTCCAGCAGCATCGCCGCCGACAGGATTGCCGCGAGCGGATTCGCTTCGTCGCGGCCCGCGATGTCCGGTGCGCTGCCGTGAATCGGCTCGTACAATCCCACCCGGTAACCGGCACTGTTGAGTTCCTCGCCCAGCGACGCCGATGGCAGCAGACCCATCGAGCCCGCCAGCACCGACGCTTCATCGGTCAGGATGTCGCCGAACATGTTCTCCGTGACCACGACGTCAAAGTCCTTGGGGCGGCGGATCAGATGCATCGCCATGGAATCGACCAGTTGATTCTCGAACGCGACGTCTTTGAACTGCACGCTAAGCTCGGTTGCGATCTCGCGCCACAGCCGCGACGACGCGAGCACGTTGGCCTTGTCCACGGAGGTGAGTTTCTTGCGCCGCTCGCGCGCCATCTCGAAGCCGAACTTGAGCACCCGGGTAATCTCGGCTTCGGTGTAAAAGCAGGTATCGACCGCCTCGCGCCCATCTTTGCCCGCGCGCTTTTCGCTCGGCTTGCCATAGTAGATGCCGCCGGTCAGCTCGCGAATCACGACCACGTCAACGCCGCTTAACACTTCGGCTTTGAGCGGCGACGACGCCATCAGTTCCTTGATGGTTTTGACCGGGCGGACGTTCGCGAACAGGCCGAGCAACTTGCGCAGTCCGAGCAGCGCCTGCTCCGGCCGTTTCTCGGCGCCCGGATTGTCCCACTTGGGTCCGCCGACGGCGCCGAGCAGAATCGCGTCGCTGTCCTGCGCGTGCTTGATCACTTCGTCCGGCAGCGGCGTGCCGGCCGTGTCCAGCGCATGACCGCCGATCATGCCCTCCTTGAATTCCAGATCGACCGCGGAGAGACGCGCGATGATCTTGAGAATTTGCAGAGCTTCGCCGACGACCTCTGGGCCGATGCCGTCACCTTTGAGAACTAGAATTTTGTAGGCCATGCCAAAGCGCGCGGCGCCTCACGTGATTGATCGGGAAGAACGTGAGACCAGTTCGACCCGTCAGTGAATCGCCTCAATAGTTAATCGCGTAGATAGATCAGTGGATAGACGAGTTGACGTTGAAGCAAACCTCGCCCGGGCGGCGAGGTCCGCATCAAGTCGCGGGTGGCGCAGAGTGAAGAGCGAATTCAAATTCACACTCAAGCTTCCCAAGCACTTAGCCCAAGTAGGATTTTGCGGCAAGCCCCGTCCCATCCTTTCACGGAACAGCCCTTTCACGGAACATCGGTGGTCGGCTTCAAGGGTACATACTTGCGCGCCTTCAGCCGGTTGAGCGCATTCACCAGCGCCAGCGCACTCGCCATCACGATGTCGCTATGCGCTCCCTGGCCGGCCACCGTCACGCCGTTTTCGCGAATCATGCAGCTCACTTCGCCGAGCGCGTCGGTGCCGCCGGTTATCGCTTTGACCGCGTAGCGCTCGAGCGACGGATTGATTCCGGCGATTTTGTATATCGCCTTGTAGCACGCATCGACCATCCCGTCGCCTTCGACCGCTGCCGAGCATTCTTTTCCTTCGACCCGCATCGTGACTTCCGCGTGCGGCGTCGCGCTGCTCGACGAGGCGACCTTCAGATCGACCAACTCGAAGTGATCGATGGTGCGGCGCGCTTCTTCGGTGACCAGCGCCAGGATGTCGTCGTCGTACACGATTTTCTTTTTGTCGCAGAGCGCCTTGAAATCGCCGAACGCCTTGTTGACGTCGAGGCCTTCGGTATCGACCCCGAGTTCCTTCAGCCGATTTACAAACGCATGGCGCCCCGAATGCTTGCCCATCACCAGTTTGTTCGAGGGAATCCCGATGTCTTCGGGCTTCATGATCTCGTAGGTGAGCTTGTACTTGAGCACCCCGTCCTGATGGATTCCGGCTTCGTGCGCGAACGCATTGTCGCCGACGATCGGTTTGTTGGCCGGCACCGACTGCCCGATCACCTGCGACAGAAGCCGCGAGGCCGGATAGATCTGCGGCGTGTTGATGCGCGATTGCACGCCCATCAGGTCGCGCCGCGTCTTCATCGCCATCACGACTTCTTCCATCGAGCAGTTGCCCGCGCGCTCGCCGATTCCGTTGATCGTGCATTCTATTTGACGCGCGCCGTTGCGCACCGCGGCCAGCGAATTGGCGACCGCCAGGCCCAGATCGTTATGGCAATGCGCGCTCCAGATGACCTTGTCGGCGCCGGGAACTTTCTCCCGCATGTACGCGAACATCCGGCCGAACTCTTCCGGCATCGAGTGGCCGGTGGTATCGGGCAGGTTGATCACGGTGGCGCCGGCGCGAATCACTTCGCTGCAAACATCGACCATGTAATCCCAGTCGGATCGCGAGGCGTCTTCGCATGAGAACTCTATGTAGTCCAGATGCTTCTTCGCGCGCGTGACCGCCCAGGTGGCGGCGTCGAGCACGTCCTCGCGATTCATGTTGAGTTTGTATTTCAGATGGATTTCCGAAGTCGCGATGAAGATGTGAATCCCCGGATGCGCCGCCTTATCGACCGCGCGCAGAGCGGAATCCACGTCCTCCTCGCGAGTGCGTGAGAGGCTCAGCACGACCGGCCCGCTCACCGCCTGCGCGACCCGATTCACCGATTCGAAGTCGCCCGGCGAAGACGCGGCGAAGCCGGCCTCGATAATATCGACGTTCAGGCGTTCGAGTTGGCGGGCGAGCGCGATCTTCTCTTCGACGTTCATCGTGCATCCGGGCGACTGCTCTCCGTCGCGGAGCGTGGTGTCGAAAATTCGGACGTAATCGTCCTTGCGATCGGCGTACTCGTCGTTGCGCGATTTTGCTTTAGCCATTGCCATCGTCATTTCTCCCGCATGGTAGCCGCGGATCAAGCCAGCCGATGAAAATGCCCCGAGCGGAAAAAGAAAACGCCCCGGGCGGCTTTCGATCGGCCCACTGCCCGGGGCGTGTGTCTCAGTTTAATCAGGCAATTCAGGCCTGTCCGGACGCGCGCCTGGCATGGGCCCCGATAAGGGCCAGGCTAAGCAGCAACTCCGGTAGCAGGTCGCAAAACATAGTGTATGGATTCTAAGCGTGCGGGGAGATGTCAGTCAAGCCAACCGAGTCAAGCCAGCCGAGTCTCTATCGATGCTCCGGCTGATGATCGCGGAGGCTGCGGGTGCGTCTGGCTGCGTCGGGCTGAGGAGCGGCGCCATTGGCGTCGTGCGATTTGGGATTTGCGACCGGCCGCAGCACCGGGACCTTGGCGCTCATCCGTTCGCCGCGCAGCATCAGCGCGGGACCCGACAGCACGTAGGCGGTCGAGAGCAGGAAGGCGGTGAGTTGCGGCATCGCGAACAGCATCGCCGCGAACACCATCATCGTGATCACCAACTCGACCTGCGCGCGCTTCTCGAGCTTAATCGTCTTGAAGCTGGGGTAGGGT
>JBGPNU010000318.1:0-4021 GCA_041487675.1 Binatus sp. (SeqCode) | reverse complement strand
CAGGTGTCCAGCATTTCCGCAAGCGCCTGCAGCTTTACGGGTTTGCTCAGATAATCGTCCATCCCGGCGTCGAGGCATCGTGCGCGATCGTCTTCCGTCGCGTGCGCAGTCAGAGCGATTACCACGGTGTGCCGAGCGTCTCCTTCTCGCCGTCTAATCTCCGCGACCGCTTGGTAGCCGTCCATCTCGGGCATCTCGCAGTCCATCAAGACGATATCGGAGCGCCCGCTCGATACGATCTCCAACCCTCGGCGCGCACCGTCGACGATTTCCGCCGTGTAGCCGAGGACGGAAAGCTGCTGCGCTCCCATAGTTCGATTCACGAAATTGTCGTCCACCAACAGCACCCGCACCGCCTTGCGCCATTGCGGCTGCTCATTACCAATCGGACTGCGCGGCGCGGCCGCGATTGTCTTGGCGCCGACGCGATCGGTATTTCCAGACAGCTCGAGGAGGCAGCTGAACAGGTGGGACGGGCGTACCGGCTTTATAATCCATGCATCCACCACTTCGGCCGCATTCTTCGCGGCGCTTTCCGCGCTAATCATGATCACCTTGTTATGGTTGATATCGGAGCCGTCCTTGATTGCACGCGCGAGGCTGAGCGCGGGCATGCCGGGCGCCTGCTCATCGATGAGAACAACGATTTGCTTCTGGGCGCCATCTCGCGCCAGCTTCAGGATATCAAGAGCTTCGGCCCCGCCACCGACCGCGAGGTTCTCAATTCCCCACGACGACAGGTATTCAGAGATGACTTGACGACTGGCTGGACTATCGTTGACGATCAGCGCGCGCACCCGGCTGAAGCATGAGATCGCCGTCGCAGTCATCCACGGACGAACAATCCTTAATCCCTTTTCGAGTCGCGCGGTGAAATGAAAGTTCGATCCTTTTCCGGGCGCGCTTTCAAATCCAATCTCGCCGCCCATTTGATCGGTCAGTTTGGCCGCGATGACAAGGCCGAGTCCGGTGCCGCCGAAGCGTCGGCTGGTCGATCCTTCCACTTGAACAAACGGCTGAAACAGGCGGCCCCGCGCCTCGGGCGGAATTCCCACCCCGGTGTCGATGATGTCGAAGCGCACGAGCACGTCGTCGGCCGTTTCTTCCACTCGGTTTGCCCGGACCATCACCTCGCCTAGCGGAGTGAACTTGATCGCGTTCGACACCAGGTTGTTGAGAATCTGGCGCAACCGGCTCGGATCCCCTCGCAAGCCGGTCGGCAAATTTGCGTCCAGATACAGGGCAAGCTCGATCCCTTTGGCATGAGCAGTCATCGCAAAAGAATCGATTAGACCCTCAGTCAGTTCGACCAGGTCGAAGTCGAGCTTCTCCAGCACGATCCGGCCGGCTGCGAGTTTGGAAAAGTCGAGTATGTCGTTGACGATGGTCAGCAGCAGCTCGCCGCTCGATCGAATGATCTCAATTTGGCGGCGCTGCTCGGGAGTCAAATCGGAAAGCGACAGCAGCTCTCCGGTCCCGATGATTCCGGTGAGAGGCGTGCGAATCTCGTGGCTCATACTGGCCAGGAAATCCGCTCGCAGACGGGCGGCTTCGAGGGCCAGGTCGCGGGCCCGATCGCGCGCGCGATTGGCCTCTTCCTCGGCGCGCTTGCGGCTGGTGATATCCACCAGCACCCCCTCGTAGTGTCCGACCTTGCCTGCTGCGTCGTAAACAGCGCGCGCACTCTGCTCGCACCAGATGACGCTGCCATCGGACCGGCGCATCTGCATTTCGAAGTTCTGGACAACTCCCTCTCTTTCGATGATGGCCATGAGTCGGGCGCGCTCCTCGGGTTGTATCCATAGCTGCGCGACGTTGACGTGTTTGAAATCGTCGGCATCGCTGAATCCCAGCATCTCTATCAACGCCGGATTGGCCTCGAGAATGTCTCCCCCGGGTGAAATTCCAAATAATCCCACCGGCACGCGATCGACGAGACTGCGGTAACGGGCCTGCGCACGGTTGCGCTCACGGCGCACTTCATAGTCGCGCAGCTCGCGCTCGACGGCGAGCGGCAGCCGCGCCAGGTTGCTCTTCAAAACGTAGTCTTGCGCGCCGCACTTCATGGCCTCCACGGCCACGTCCTCGCCCACCGTACCCGAGACCAGGATGAACGGCAGGTCGAGGCCCGCGTTGCGCAGCATCTTCAATGCGGCGAGCCCATTGAAGCGCGGCATCGAATAGTCGGCGATGACCAGATCCCAGTGCGCTCCTTGAAGCGCCGCCAGCATTGCCTCCGGCGTATCCACTCGCTGGTAGGTCAGTTCGCAGCCACTTTGCCGGAGCGCTCGCACCGCGAGCTCAGCATCGTCCGGCGAGTCTTCGACGATAAGGATGTGCCGCGGCTGGTTCATCGGGGGTTGCTGGGATCGGGAGGAGGCCTCTCGTTCAGGAGCAGCCAGTACAGGCCAAGCTGCCGGACGGCGTCCACGAAGTGCTGAAAGTCAACCGGCTTGCGGACATAACTGTTGGCGCCCAGGCCGTAGCCGTTCACGATGTCCTGCTGCTCTTTGGAGGAGGTCAGAATAACCACGGGCAGTAGCTTCGTCCGCTTATCGCCGCGCAACTTCTTTAAGACCTCGAAGCCGTCCACTTTGGGCAACTTGAGATCCAGCAGAATCAGTTCCGGCTGCTCGCTCGTGTCACGGCCCGCATACAGTCCCGTGCCGAAGAGGTAGTCAAGCGCCTCGACCCCGTCGCGCGCGACCACGATCTTGTTGGTGATATTGTTCTTCTTGAGTGCGCGCATCGTCAGCGCTTCGTCGTCAGCGTTGTCTTCCACTAACAGGATTACCCGCTCTTTCATTGCTGCCCCCCCTGGTTAACTTCGAGAGTAAACGAAAACGTCGCTCCCTTGCCTTCCGCTCCGTGTGCCGAAACCCGCCCGCCGTGGCGGCGAATGATCCGCTGAACGGTCGCCAGTCCCACGCCGATACCGGGGAAATCGGTTGCGGCATGAAGCCGCTGGAACGCGCCGAATAGCTTTTCGGCATACGCCATGTCGAAGCCCGCCCCATTGTCGCGGACGAAATAGGCCGCCTGTCCGTCTTTCTGCTCCACTGCGAACTCAATCTTTGCCTGCGGCGTCTTGCTGGTGAACTTCCATGCATTGCCGAGCAGATTTTCAAGGACCAAATTAAGCAGACGTGGATCCCCCTGGCCCAAGACATGGTTCTGGACCACGCACTCGACCTGACGCAGCGGCTCGCCCTTCTGGTGCTCGGCCAGGATGACGTTGGCCAGTGCGCTCAGGTCCACCATTTCAAAGCGCGTCTCGCTGCGCGTCACGAGCGAGAGTTTCAGTAGGTCGTCGATCAGTTGAGCCATGCGCTGAGTGGCCGCCCGGATCCGCCTTAGGTGGGCGTTGCCCTGCTCGTCGAGTTTGTCGGCGTAGTCCTCCATCAGCGCAGAGCTGAAGCCGTCTATACTGCGCAGCGGCGCGCGAAGATCGTGCGAAACCGAATACGAGAACGACTCCAGCTCCTTGTTGACGATTTCGAGTTGCGCGGCTTGTCGCCGCGAGGATTCGTTCAGTGCCCGCAATTCATCTTCGCCGCGTTTACGCTCGGTGACGTCGCGGATCGCGCTGGAGACGAGCGTGCCCTGCTCGGTTTCGAGCGGGCTCAAACTGATCTCGATCGGAAATTCGGCGCCATCTTTGCGCAGACCGTAGAGCTCCAGGCCGGAGCCCATCGCACGCACTCTGGGGTCTGCGAAGTATCCGGCGCGATGCTGTGGATGCTTGTCGCGGAAGCGCGCCGGTATCAGCATCTCGACCGCATTGCCGAGTAACTCGGCGCGCGCGTATCCGAAGAGCTTTTCGGTCTGTGCATTGACCAGCGTGATGCGACCGCCCCTGCCCACGATCACCATCGCGTCCGGAGCCGATTCGAGCAGCGCGCGGAACTTGTCCTCGGCGCGCTTACGCTCGGTGACGTCGCGGATCGCGCTGGAGACGAGCGTGCCCTGCTCGGTTTCGAGCGGGCTCAAACTGATCTCGATCGGAAATTCGGCGCCATCT
>JBGPNU010000317.1:0-4119 GCA_041487675.1 Binatus sp. (SeqCode) | reverse complement strand
CTGTTTCCGCGCGCTACGTCGAGCGCGAGTTCAGTAGTATTGCGCGCGGTGCGGACCTTGAGCACGTCGCTGGGAATCATGCGTCCGCTATTTTTCAGCGCATCGATCGTTAGTACATAGCGGTTCAGCCGCTGGAGGCTCGCCTGCAAATCTCTCTGCGCGTCGCGTGCGCGGAGAAGATCGAAATAGGCGATCGTCGTATCGAAGACGATTTGCGCTCGCGCCGCGGCCACCCCGAGCCGCGATGCCTCGAGCACGTATTCGGCGGCCCGCACTCGGGCCTGGCGCCGTCCCCAGTCCCACGCCGTGTAGTCGAGCGTCAGCAAAGCCGTCGATAGTCCCCGGTTGGTGATGGTGGGGTTGTAACCGGGAGCCTGGTAGTACTCGACTCCCGTCCCAACGGTCGGAAAAAGAGGGGCGCGTTGCTCGCGGACATGCGCGACGCTCATGTCGCTCGCAGCGGCGGCTATATCAACCGAGGGCGCCAGATGCAGCGCGCGCTCGATCGCGTCGGAGAGGGTAGTCGTCGCGGCGGCTGCCACCGAAGCCCAAACCAGAGTCACGGCAGCAAGCACGGCCGCAGATAAGTGGCGGCAAGTTGGTCCCATGCTGGAATGCTAACAGCCGATTGACGAGTGGTCTAATTAATGAACGTTCAGGTGAACGATTAAATCGGCTACGCCGAGACCGGCGCAGTCGAGCGCTTCCCGTCACTTCGAGAGGCTGGCAGCGTGACGACGAACTCGCATCCCCCGGACGGGCGATTTGCGGCCGTGATGTCGCCGCCGTGCAATCGTGCGATTTCCCGGCAGAGACTTAAGCCCAAGCCGCTGCCTTCGCCCGGCGCGGATGCGCCGCGGAAAAATCGATCGAAGATGAACGGCATCTCGGCCGCATCGATTCCCGGGCCGCTGTCGGCGACGCGAAGAATCGCGCGATTCGATTCCATCGTGAGACTGGTTTTGATCGATCCGTTGGCGGGCGTGAACTTGAGCGCGTTGTCGAGCAGGTTGATGACCAGCCGCCGCAAGTGTCCCGCGTTGCCATCGACGAACACGTCTTCATCGGCGCGGACCCGCAATTGAATCTCGCGCGCCTGCGCAAGCGGTTCGACCGTCGATGCGACCTCGCCGACCAGCTCGCGAAGGTTCAACCGCCCGCGCTCGACCGATACTTCGCCGCCCAGCCGCGCGAGCATCAGCAGCTCGTCGGCAATTCTGCACAGCGACAGAACCTCGCGATGCGCCGACGTGAGCGCGACCCGATTTTCGCCGGCGCTGCGGTCGCGCGCGAGTGTAACTTCAAGGCCGGTGCGGAGCACTGCCAACGGGGTGCGAAGTTCATGCGCGGCGTCAGAAGCAAACCTCCGTTCCGTCACCGACGCGCGTTCGAGCCGCTCGAGCAGTGCGTTGATGACCGCGGCGAGGCGCGCAACTTCATCAGCCACCGGCGGAACCGGCAGCCGCGAGCTCAGATTCGTGGGTTGAATCGCGTCAAGCTGCGCAGTCACCGATGCTATGGGCCGCAAGGCGCGACCCGCGAGCCAGTAGCCGCCCGCGACGCACAGCAGCAGCACGACGGGCACCATCAGCAGCAGGCTATTGCGCAGGCGGTCGACCGATTCCTGGACCAGGTGCGCATTCACGCCGCTTTGCAGGTAGGCCGGCTCGCCCATCAACAGCAGCGGAACGACCGCGAATCGAAATGCGCGGTTGTTCAAGAGCATCGCGTGCGGAGGCAACTCCGGACTCGACGTGGGTGGAATCGTGTGGATGTCGCCGAAGTCGTCGATGACGCCATTTTCGGTGACGATTCGCACTCGCCTGCCCGGTCCGATGTCGGACTCGCGGCTCAGGCTCTCCAGGATGGCGCGTGCGCCGGCGAGATCGCTGCGCTCGATTTCCTTGGCCGCGGTGTCGGCCTCTTCGAGCAGCGCCGCGTCGAGCGCGCTCCACTGCTGGCGTTCGAACAGCTTCACCGCGGCGACTGCCGCGAGCAGCAGTATCGCGGCCAGCACCGCGGCCCAGTAGATCGTGAGCCTGAGTCTGATCGTCATTCGTGACAGTCACGAGCGGCGCGCGGCGTCATTCCGCGCGCATCGTGTAACCCACTCCGCGCACGGTGACAATCAGCGATCGATCCGCGCGCGGATCGATCTTCTGGCGCAGGCGATTGACGAAAACCTCGATCAGGTTGGTCAGCGAATTGTAGTTCGAGTCCCAGACCGTCTCCGCGATCATGTCGCGCGTCACGACCTGCCCCGCGTGACGCATCAGCAACTCGAGCAACATCTTTTCCTTGGGCGACAGGTTCAGGCTGTGCTCGCCTATCCTGGCGCGGCGCTTGATGGTGTCGAATTCGAGGTCGCCGACTTTCAGGATCGGCGAAGATTTGGATCGCGGGCGCCGTGCGAGCGCCTTGATTCGCGCCACCAACTCGGCAAAAGCGAACGGCTTGGTCAGATAGTCGTCGCCGCCGCCGTCGAGACCGGCGACGCGTTCTTCAAGCGAGCCACGCGCGGTAAGAATCAGCACCGGAGTCTGATTGCCGCCCGCGCGCAGCTCGCGCAGCAGATCGAGTCCGCTCTTTCCGGGCAATTGTAGATCGAGAACGATCAGATCGAGCGCGCCGCGAGCGATTATTACTTCCGCGGACTCCGCGCTCTCCGCGGTCTCGACGGTGAAGCCTTCTTCGCCGAGCCCTTGCTTGACGGCATCGGCCAACCGGGTCTCGTCTTCGACCAGCAGGATGCGGAGCGCGCTCATGCCCTCGATGCTGGCACGGCGGCGCATCCAAAAAAAGCGCCCGCCACAGAAGGTACTGTCTGAATTAAGACACTGAGGCCGGGAAATTAAGACACCACGCCATTGAGTCTGAAGCGTCGCTATCTATCCCAAATTGAGATAGCTAAGGGCTCATTGGTGAAACGGTTTAGAACTTCAGAGTTCCCAACATCATTCGTAAACGACGCTGAATATATGCTGCCATATCCCATGTCACGATGTCATCGTCGTTCAGAAAGACATCGCAGTGAACACGTTGGCCGCCAATCACACGAACGAACGTAGTTAGCGGCTTTGGACTGTACGCGAGGTTGGGGTGCGGCGGTAAGACTTCGCATCGATATTTCTCTACCAACGCTTTGCGAACTTCCGCGAACGACTGATAGTCGGTGCGTGGATCGATCACTGACGGCTGCCGATGCTAAGCCGCCAACCTAAATTCTTCCTGAACGCTCTCGACTGCCGATCCAGGGGACATGACCGTCGGCAGTGTCGGATATGTTCTGCCGAGAGGAATCGCGGTTTCAAACAAGTCCCAGAACTTCTGTGGAGCCTTCTCTACGGTTGAAAACGGTGGCTGTCCTTCCCGTTCATCGAAGAGAATCTGCGCGTAAAATGTCCATTGCAGAGCTTCGACTACCTTTGGGATCGAACGTTCTTGAGCCACTACGTCGTACTCAAGACATTGAGCGAGCCAAAATTCGCCCTCTTGGTAAAGAAGAACGCTGAGTCTGACGGGTTGTTCCATTGCTTCTCCCCTCAAGCGCTGAAACCACTGTGCGCCAAGAGGTTTATCAATAGTATAGTTACTAGCGCAAGGGGCAGTCTAGGGCGGGAAAGGACAGGGTGTAGGGGGGTACCCCCCCTCCCCCAGGGGGAGCATTATCGCGGCTTCGTCATTTTTCCGCCGGGAATTACTCTCAATTTCAATGGCATATATCCGAGTTTGAGCGTCGATTGTGGCGTCCGGTCCGGCAATGGCGGCACGTCCTGAGGCTCAAGCGCGACCTGCACAAGCTCCGCGATCGTCCAGATATGATCCGCGACGCCCAACGCCATCGCGGGCGTGCAGCGGAGCGTCTCGTGCACGGCACAGGTTGTAAAAGCTGACCCACAGTGCGACCGCTGCGCAGTGATTTAATTAAGACAGTACCCGGCAGCAATCGCCTGCGCGATGGCGGGATCAGATCAGGAGCGAGACAAGTCCGGCGGCCACCAGCGCGCCGGCCCAGATGGTGTCGAGATTGATCCACGCGCTGCGCAGGATCGCGAGTCCGACGAAGTCGTAAACCACGATCGCGATCGCGCCCATCACCAGGACCATCGCGCCGGTATG
>JBGPNU010000316.1:0-4139 GCA_041487675.1 Binatus sp. (SeqCode) | reverse complement strand
TATCGTGGTGCTGACGATAGGACTGGTGGCGGCCAACACGGCGGCGATGTCGATACGCGAGCGGCGCGGCGAAATTGCGGTGATGCGGTCGATCGGTTTCCGGTCGCGCACGATTCTCACGCTGCTCTTGTCGGAGTCGCTGCTAATTGGGCTTATCGGCGGGCTAATCGGATGCGGCGCGGCATTTATCGTGCTGAAGGCTTTTTCGATTGGCAACGTGGGCGGACCGCTCGGAACGATCCGGATGCCGCCGCTGGTGCTGGCCGAAACCCTGGTGATGGCCGCATCGATTGGAGTCTTCAGCGCGCTGGTGCCGGCCAGCTCCGCGGCGCGGCGCAATATCGTGGACGCATTAAGGACGGTCGCCTAACAGATGGCTATCGCGCTTAAATACAACCTAACCCCTGACCCCTTCCCTCGAGGGAAGGGGAACAATCGCATGGAGGGAGGACTCGCGTCGGTCTCTCCCTGTCAGGGTGGTGCCACTGGCACGCGGCAAAGAATTAGGAGGGGTGTTTTTCAACACCCCGCTAAATGATGGCTATCCCGCTTAAATACAACGTGCGCAGCCTGCTGGTACGGCGAATCTCGACCGCAATGACCGGGGGCGGAATCGCGCTGGTGGTGGCGGTGTTCGTGATCGTGATGGCGCTGGTGGCGGGGCTTAACGCCGCGATCTCCGACACCGGCGACCCGGACAACCTGATCGTGCTGCGCAAGGGTGCGACCACCGAGACCTACTCGGCGGTCCAGATCGATCAGTTCGACGCGCTCAAGTTTCTGCCGCAGATTCGCCGCGAATCCGACGGCTCGGTCGATGCGTCGCCTGAACTGCCGGTGCAGGCGCTGATGGAACGTATCGGCGGAGGGCGCGACAATATAGTAATTCGCGGGGTGCTGCCGATTGCCCTGAAGGTGCATCAGAAGGTGCGGATTGCGGAAGGCCGGATGTTCAATCCGTCGGTCAATGAAGTGATCGTCGGCAAGGGCCTGACGGGTCATTACAGGAACATGCAGCTCGGTTCGACGCTTCATTTCGGGCGCGGCAACTGGAAAGTGGTCGGAATCATGACGGCCGACGGCGGCTCGTTCGAGTCCGAGGTCTGGGGCGATATTCATAATGTGCAGGACGATGCGCAGCGCGGCGCGTACTATGCCGACGTGCGTTTGAAACTGGCGCCGGGCGCAGACAGCGCGGCGCTGATCAATCGTCTGGCGGACGACCCGCGAATCAATCTGCAGGGGGAGACCGAGACGGACTATTATAAAGATCAAGCGGTGGTCGCCAATCAGATGCGGATGCTCGGGATGATCGTCGCGATAATCATGGCGATCGGCGCGATCTTCGGCGCGATGAACACCATGTATGCCGCGGTCTCCTCGCGCACGACCGAGATAGGCACGCTGCGCGCGCTGGGTTTCGCGCCGCTCGCGGTGATGACTTCGTTCCTGCTCGAGTCGCTGGTGCTGGCGGTCGTGGCGGGCGCAATTGGAATTATCCTCGCGATGCCGATAAACGGGCTCTCGACAACCTTCGGCAACTTCGTCACCTTCTCGACCTTGGCGTTCAGCTTTCACGTGACGTTTACAATTGTGATCGAGGCGTTGATCTTCGCGGCCGTGATGGGCGTGGTCGGCGGCTGGCTGCCGGCGCGCCAAGCGATGAAAATGCCGGTGGTCGATGCGCTCAGGAGTATTTGACAGTCCAATTATCTAACTAACTATGCCGCCAGAAGCGCCAAGAGGACCGAATATCCGCGAACTCGAGTCGCTGCGTATCGCGCGCAGCGCCGAGCCCAGGAAGCCGAGCCGGCTGCTCCCTGCCGCAATTATCGTCGTAGTGATTGCGGTAGTCGGGGTCGCGGGATGGGTGGTCTATCAACGGACTATCGGCCGTCCGCCGGAAGTGCAAACCGCGACGGTGACGATGAAACAGGCCGGACAGGCGGGCACCGTTCTGACCGGCAGCGGATATATCGTCACGGAGCACAAGTATATCGTGATCGGCACCAAGATTCTCGGCCAAATCGTCGACGAGCCGATCGAGGAAGGCAAGCGGGTCAAGGTCGGCGACGTACTGGCGCGAATCGATGATCGCGACTACCAGGCGCAACTGCGGCAGGCGCATGCGGATCGCGATCTCGCGGTGGCCAACGTCAAGCTGAAGCAGGCGCGCGCGGAGCGGATGCGCGAACTTTACAAAGAGCGCGTGGAGTCCAAGGACTCGCTCGAAGACGCGGAGAATCAGCTCTCGGTGGCCGAGGCTGCGGTCAGGAAGGCGGAAGCCGCGATCGACTTCGCGAAGTTCAACGTGAGTCAGACCGTGATCACGTCGCCTATTAACGGAGTCGTGCTGCAAAAGTACCGCGAAGTCGGCGACACGATTAACTATGGCGGCTCGATCCAGGCCGGCGGGGGCGCTACGGATATCGCGCAGCTCGCGGACTTGAGCGATCTGCGCTGCGAAGTCGATATCAACGAAAGCGATATCGCGAAGGTCACGATGGGCACCCCGGCGACGGTGATCCCCGATGCGTACCCCGACAATCCGTTTCCGGCGCAGGTGGTGAAGATCTATCCCGAGGCGGATCGGCAAAAGGGCACGGTGAAAGTTGAAGTCAAAATCCTTCAGCCCGATTTGAAGATCATCAAGCCCGAAATGAGTGCGAAGGTCACCTTCCAGTCGATCATGACGCAGAAGGCGGCGGCGCCGATGGTGTTGGTGCCGAAGAAAGCAATCGTCACGGAAGGGAACGCAAGTTCGGTGTGGGTCGTGCGCATCGGTGCGGCGCATTTGACGCCGGTGGTGCTGGGCCGCGAGTTCCAGGACGGCGTCGAGGTCAGGCAGGGACTTAGCGGCGGCGAGACGGTGATTGTAGTGCCGCCGCCGACGCTCCGCGAGGGGCAGGCAGTGACGCCGGTGGCGTCGTAACCTAACCCCTGGCCCCTTCCCTAAAGGGAAGGGGAACAAAACAAGAAGAGAGAACGAAGATGGCGGAGACGTTTGTACTGGTTCATGGCGCGTGGCACGGGGCATGGTGCTGGGCCGCGGTAATCAATCACCTAGAGCGGCTGGGCGACAGAGCATACGCAGTCGATCTGCCGGGGCATGGGATGAACCGCGCCGATCGCGCGACCGTGACGCTCGACAGCTACGTGAACAGCGTCGCGGATTTTATCGAGCGGCACGATCTGAAAAACGTGGTGCTCGCGGGGCATAGCCTCGGCGGCCTTACGATACCGGGGGTTGCGGCGAAGATCCCGGCGCGCATCAAGCGCGTGGTCTGGGTGACGGCGATGGTTGCGCTCGATGGCGAGACTATCATCGATACCGCCAAGTCTCCGCTTGCCGCGGCGGCAGATACACTTTCCGAGCGCTCGATTCCAATCGAAATGATGGGTCCGGATTTTCTAAACGGTCTCGCGAGCGACCTGGCGCCGGATCTGCGCGCATACGTGATGTCAGCGCTATGCCCGCAGCCGGTCGCGCCGCTGCTGGCGCGGGTAGAGATGGCGCCCTACTTCGCGACCGGAATTCCGAGCAGTTATATCGTTTGCGAGAACGACCAGACTCCGGTCGCCGGCGCGCCCAACTGGCATCCGCATTTCTCGAGCCGGCTCAGAAATCCGACGCTCAAGTTTGTGAAGAGCGGGCATGAGGTAATGTTCACGCATCCGGTGGAATGCGCGCAGGCGCTGCACGAGCTAGCGACGGAGGCCTAGCCGGAAACTTTTAATTTGGACCCTCACCCGACGCATCGAAGACTCACGTCGGCCTCTCCCTGTCAGTCAGGGAGAGGCAATTCAGTTGAGCGTGTTGAAATGCTCAAACTCGAAACCGACATTTGATTTGTGTTTTTCAACACCCTGCCTAGATTGAGTAGCGGGCGAGCAGGCCGCGCGCGATTACGAGCGCCTGGATCTCGTTGGTGCCTTCGCCGATCATCATCAACGGTGCGTCGCGGTAGAATCTTTCGACCGGAAAGTCGGCCATGAAACCGTAGCCGCCGAGCACGCGCATCGCGTCCAGCGAGATTTTCGCGCACGCCTCGGACGCGAACAGCTTCGCCATCCCGGCTTCGACGTCGCATCGATCGCCGGCGTCTTTTTTGCGCGCGGCGTTTGCGACCAGCAGCCGC
>JBGPNU010000315.1:0-4188 GCA_041487675.1 Binatus sp. (SeqCode) | reverse complement strand
GTCCGGGTGCATCTCGAAGTCCGGATAATTCTTTTCGCAGAGTTTCTTGACCGGCAGGTTGAGCATGTCGGTCAAGGCTTGCTTGAGTACCTGCCGATGATCCTCCCCGCGCGTGTTTTCTGTCGCGCCATCCAGGTATTCGGCAACGGCGTTATCTGTATCGCTCGCCTCTGAAGCTGCGGCATTCGAGGCGTAAGCCACAGCTATAACCATGGCTCCGATCGACAGAACCGACGACAAGAAGGCTGCGCGAACTTTGTCGCTCATCTGATTTTTGGGGCCACCGGATAACATCGAACCCCATTCAAGCGGCGCGGATATCGCCGCTAACTCTCAGTGAATGATTCTATCACGACAGCCGGCTGAACGGTTAATCCGGCGCGGCGGCGGCGGGCAGCCAGGTCGGCTGAGCTTTACCTCGCCGTGAAAGTCAAATCACACGGCCGGCATCAGCCGGCCGTTTTTTCCGCGCGATTTCGATGCGGAACATCGCTCTACTAGTCAAACGAATAGCTACAGTCGTAGTCGTGTTAGTAGGTATTCTATACGATCCGGGCTAGCCTAACCCCTTCCCATGTGGGAAGGGGAACAATCGCACGGAGGGGCGATCAGTTCAAACTGAACCAGTGCCCACGCGCGGGGGCGCTTTGCATTCTTATTAAACGATTGGTATGTGATTGGAGTCTCACTGAATCTAACCAAGCGGGTTGCGGTACGTCCATACTGACGGCTGAAAACCTGCCGCACGGAGGGACCCAGGATGAAAGTCGGTGGCGCAGTTATATTTCAGAACCCACTCAATGTCCGCTCGGACTACGACGTTTACAAGGAAGACCTTCGAATCGGCGACCTCTACGAACCGCTCGGATTCGATTCGATCTGGAGCGTCGAGCATCACTTCGATGACTACACGATGTGCCCCGACGTACTGCAGTTCCTGACCTACTACGCGGGCCGAACCAAGACCATCCAACTCGGCTCGATGGTCGTGGTGCTGCCGTGGCATGATCCGATGCGGGTGGCGGAGCAGGTCTCGGTGGTCGATCACATGTCGAACGGACGCATGATCCTGGGACTCGGCCGCGGACTGGCGCGGATCGAGTTCGAGGGCTTTCGGGTCCCGCTCGGCGAGTCGCGCGAGCGCTTCATCGAATCGGCCGAGATGCTGCTCGATGGACTCGAGAAGGGCTACTGCGAATACGACGGCAAGTACATCAAGCAGCCGCGCCGTGACATCAGGCCCAAACCGTTCAAGTCCTTCAAGGGCCGCACTTACGCTGCCGCGGTTTCACCCGAATCCTCGCGCATCATGGCGAAGCTGGGTATCGGCATCCTGATTATCCCGCAGAAGCCGTGGGAAGCTGTCGCGCAGGAACTCGCCGAGTATCGCCAGACCTACAAGCAAGTGAACGGCGGCGAGCCGCTGCCCACGATCGCGGCGGGCTGGACCTTCTGCGACAAGAGCGCCGATCGCGCGCGCGAAATGGCGGTCAAGTATATCGGCGGCTACTGGAATACCGCGCTGCGCCATTACGAGATGGCTAGCGAGCATTTCGGCAAGGCCAAGGGCTACGAATATTACGAGCAGATGGCGAAGAACCTGCAAGGCAACACTGACGCGTCGATCGAGTACTTCCTGAGCCTCCAGGTCTGGGGCACGCCCGAAATGTGCTTCAACAGAATCGATGAAATCCGCCAGAAGGTCGGCGCGGACCATTTCACCGGCGTGTTCAGCTATGCGGGAATGCCGATCGAAGACGCGGAGAAGAGCCTGCGGTTGTTCGCCAGCGAGGTGATGCCCGAGCTGAAGAAGCTCAACGGCGTGAAGGCGGAAGCAGCCTGAGCGGCGAGATTTCCTGGCATGGGTGCAGGGGGCCGGCCTCTGCTCACCTGCCGATAAATTTGCCGGGCCTTCGTTCGCTCACGGCTTTCACACCTTCGCGATGGTCTTCGGTCCGGAATAGCCGCGACTGTTCCTTGAACTCATGATCGGTTTGCGCCTTGACGGCATCGGCCAGACCCTGGCGCATCGTTGCTCGAGTCGACAAAAGCGCGAGCGGCGCACCTTCCGCTATTTCCATCGCCAGCGCGCCCGCGACCTTGCGCAGACTATCCGGCTCCGCAATGAAATCGCACAGTCCCCAGGCGACCGCCTCTTCACCGGTGACGCGGCGTCCCGTGTAGAACATGAGGCTGGCCTTTTGCGCGCCGATCAAACGCGGCAGCGTGTAGGTGAGGCCGAAGCCCGGATGGATGCCGAGCTTGACGAAATTCGCCGCGAACCGAGCCTCTGCCGTCGCCACCCGGAAGTCCGCCACCAGCGCGAGTCCGAGTCCTCCGCCAATCGCGGCGCCTTGAGTCGCGGCGACCACGGGCTTGCGGCATCGGAACAATCGCACCCCTTCGACGTATAGCGGATTTTCACCGGCGCGCGGTGGAGTCTCTCCGCTGCTGGCGCCTCGATTGGCAAAATTCGCACCCGCGCAGAATGACTTGCCCTCCGAACAGAGCATCAGTGCGCGACACTCCGGCTCCTTGTCGAGCGCCTCGAAGGCGTCGGCGAGATCGCGAATCAGGTTGAAGTCGAAGAAATTGTGCGGCGGCCGGTGAATCTCGAGCATAGCAACATGATCGTCGAGCGTCACGGATACGTCGCCATATTTTGGTTCCACGATTTGATACTCCTCCAGGGCCTATAGCCTGAACGCGCGCAAGCTGCTAAAAGGTTATAGTTCGATCGTCACAGGAAGGCACGCTCAATGAATCCGAACATCGAAAGGAACCGGGATAAATCCCGTGGGAGTGTGTCTGCGACGTTTCGGTAATCGCTGAATCAATACTAGAACGCGTCAGGCGGCCACGGGTCCAAACGATCCGTGGCCGCTTTGTTTTTTCCGGATGAAATCGGAGCGCATTAAAAGGCAGGCAATTCGATGCTGGTTGAAATAGAAAATCTGACCAAGACGTTCGGCGACTTTCGCGCCGTCGACAACGTGAGCTTCGGGATCGAGCGCGGCGAGATTATCGGAGTGCTCGGCCCGAACGGGGCCGGCAAAACGACGACGATTCACATGATCCTGGGCCTGATCACGCCGACCTCCGGCCGCATCAGCATCTTCGGCAAATCGATGGCGACCCATCGCGGGGAAATCCTCGAGCATATGAATTTCACCTCGCCGTACGTCGCGTTTCCGTTCCGGCTGACCGTGCTCGAAAACCTCAACGTCTTCGCGCGCATCTACAACTTGCCGCGCCCGCGCGAGCGAATCGACGAGTTGCTCGAGCGGTTCGGAATCACCAAGCTGCGCGACAAGGCCGTCTCGCGTCTCTCTTCCGGCGAGAACACCCGAGTCGGACTGTGCAAGGCGTTCATGAACGATCCGCAACTGCTGCTGCTCGACGAGCCGACGGCGTATCTCGATCCGGAAGTGGCGTGGCAGGTGAAGAACGCGCTGCTCGAGGCGCAGCGGGAAAAAGGGACGACGATCCTCTACACCTCGCACAACATGGACGAAGTCGAGCGAATGTGTGAACGGATTATTTTTCTGCATCACGGAAAAGTGATCGCCGCGGGCAGTCCGATCGAAATCACGCAGGCGATTCTCCAAGAAGAACGCGAAGAACCGGCGCTGGAGGAAGTCTTCATGCGCTTGGTGAAGGGCAAGGCAGCATGAAGATACATCGAATCAACGCCGTGATCGTGCGGCATGTATATGAATCGCGGCGCAATTTCGATCGCGTCACCGACATGGTCTGGTGGCCGGTGCTCGACATCATCATGTGGGGCTTCTTCACGGTTTACCTGTCGCATAGCAATCGGCTGCAGCCGAACGTAGTGAGCTGTTTGCTGGGCGCGATACTTCTGTGGGGAACTTTCTACAGCTTTCAGCGCGACATGGCGGTCGGTTTCATCGACGAGCTATGGTGCCGCAACCTCATCAACCTGTTCTCGACGCCGTTGACGCTGTCGGAGTACATGACCGGACTTATCACCGTGTGCATTTTGAAGGTGATGGTCGGACTATTGGCGGCGTCGGCAATCGCGTGGGCGGCATACTCGTTCGACATCTTTCCGTGGCTGCCGCAGTTTATCCCGTACATCGCGAACCTGTTGTTCTTCGCGCTCGCGCTGGGAATCGCAATAACAGGAATGATCTTTCGCTACACGACGAAAATCCAGGCGCTGGC
>JBGPNU010000314.1:0-4224 GCA_041487675.1 Binatus sp. (SeqCode) | reverse complement strand
TGAAGTTCTCATCCAGCGCCAGGCCGGTGAGTAGATTAAATCCAATCGCTCCGCCCAAGCCCTGCGTCTGCACGGCATTGAGCCCATCATAGAGGAATGACTCGCCGAGCGGACTGTGTGGCGGAGAGGGGGGGATTCGAACCCCCGGAGCCGTTAGGCTCACGTGATTTCGAGTCACGCCGGTTAAACCAGACTCCCGAACCTCTCCGCGACAGACGAGCATCGAGGTTTGCTCCAGCGCAGTCAAGCTGACAGGGGCCGCGACCAATTTCGATGCGCGCGCGCTCGAAACGACCCTGCCGAAGACTCTGAATCGCCCCGTCGCAGACGATTTTCCGATCAGACTGGAATTTGCTAGCGTGGACCCGAGTTGTTCAAAGGCGCGGAGGAGCGCTGCTTATGCCATCAAAATCGATTGCCGACCGAATCCCAACTTCCTTCGACACCTGCTTCCAGCGCTCCTACGCGGTCGAGGCCCCCGATCTCCGCCGCCTCTACGAAAATGCCAAGCGCGATCAGTGGAACGCATCGCGGGATATCGACTGGACTGTTGACGTTGACCCCGAGCGCGGCATCTTCGCCGACGAACTGATCGACGGTCACGGCACTCCCACGCTCGACCGGCTCGATCCGCGCACCTTCCAGCGCCTCAACATCGAGTTTTCATGCTGGCGGCTGTCGCAACTGCTCCACGGCGAGGAAGGCGCGATGCTCGCGTGCAGCCAGCTGGTCGATATGGTGCCCGGCAACGACGCGAAGTTCTTCCAGGCAACGCAAGTCGTCGATGAAGCGCGCCACGCCGAAGTCCTGAGCCGCTACCTGCTCGAGAAGTGCGACGGCAAAGTTTATCCGATCACTGGAAACATCAAGACGCTCTTCGACTACATCCTCGGCCAGGGTAAATGGTTCATCAAGACGGTCGGCCTGCAACTGCTCGCGGAGACGTTTGCGGTGTCACTTTTCCGGATGCTGATGGAAACGGCGAAGGATCCGCTGCTGCGCGAAATTTGCCGGCGTATCCTCGCCGATGAATCGCGGCACATGGGTTTTTCAATTCTCAGCCTGCCCGACGAGATTCGCGGGCTCAGCTCCGGCGACTTGCATGAACTCGAGGATTTCACCCGCGAGGCGCTGATCCTGATCATGAAAGGCCAGTTCCCGGTCGAAGCGTACCAGGCGGTCGGAATGAGCGCCTCGGAGATCGAGGCTATCCGTCAGGCGCGCAAGCAAATCGCGCTCGGCAGCGAATACGCGCTGTTCAGAAAACTGTTCCGGCGCGAGATGCATCAGACGGTCGTGACCAACATGCAGAAAGTCGGGCTGCTCAACGAGCGCACCAGCGCCTTCATGCGTGAGATGGGAATCGACATCAACCTCGCCGCCGCCGCGTGATGGCATCCGCACCGAGTCAGCGTCGCGGCCCGGCAGCCCGGCAAGATTGGCGCGCGCAACTCGGTTCACGCCTGGTCTCCGCTGAAGCGGCAGTAGCGCATATCAAGTCGGGCGATCGCGTGGCGCTTTCGATCGCCCAGGCGACCCCGTTCGAGTTGTGCCCGGCGCTCGCGGCCCGTCTGATGGATCTCGAGAACGTCGTCGTCAATCATGGCGCGGCGGTGATGAACTGGGACCTGCCCGGACTCGGCGAACGCTTCCGGCTCGAATCGTTCTACCTCTCGCCGTACGACCGCGAGCTGTACACGCGCGGCGCCGCGGATTTCACGCCGATCCAGTACTACCGCGCGGGACATCTGCCGCCGGCGCTGGACAATTTCAACGTGTACCTGATGACCGTGTCGCCGCCCGACGAGCACGGCAACTGCAACTTCGGCGACGCTCAGATCATGTCGAAGCTGCTCGCGCGCAATGCCAAGCTGGTGATCGCTGAAATCGATCAGAAATCGATCCGGGTCGGCGGCGACAACTCGATTCATATTTCGGAGATTGATTACTTCGTCGAGCGCACCGTCGAGTTGCCGGTGATCGATCTGCCGCAACCCGGCCCAGAAGAAGCGCGCAATATCGCCACCGTCTGCCAGATGGTCGCGAAAGAACTGATCCCGGACCGGGCGTCGATCCAAATTGGGGTAGGCTCGATGTCGGGAATGCTATGCAAGCATCTGCTGGGGCATCATGAGCTCGGGATGCAGACCGAGGTGATTCCGCTCCACACCGCGCCGCTGGTGGAAGCGGGGGTGCTGACCGGCAAATACAAGAAACTGTTCCCGGGATTGGTCGTCGGCGCCGCGCTCGCGCCGCTGATGCCGCGCGACGAGCTGGATTACATCGACGGAAATCCGATCTTTGCCCTCTACGACTTCAACACCACCGACGACATCCGGCTGATCGCGCAGGAAGACGGGCTCATCTCGGTGAACAACGCGATGGCGGTCGATGTGACCGGGCAGACCAACGGCGAATCGATCGGCCCGCTGATGTACACTGGCACCGGCGGCCAGACCGCGTTTGTGGTTGGCGCGTGCCTTGCGGGCGGCAAGACCGTGATCGTGGCGCCGTCGAGTTCGATGGTGAAGGGCAAGCGCGTGTCGCGAATCGTCCCGGTGCTCGAGCCCGGAAGCGTGGTGACCTCTCCCCGCGCGTTCGTGCATCACGTGGTGACGGAATACGGCATCGCGAATCTCAAGGGCAAGTCGATTCGTCAGCGGATCGACGAGCTGGTTGCCATCGCGCATCCCGATTTCAGATCGGAACTGCGGGCCGAAGCCCGGCGCCTGTACAAGGTCTGAGCGCTCTCAGAACAGAGTTCGTCCAAACTCCGATGGTGGATATCAAGCCGACCAGGATTTCGGGCCGATGGCGCAACGGATTTGCGCTCGACGCACATACGACGAGCAGTGAAGTCCTCGGGCACGACGAATACGGACATCCGCGGTTCCAGACCAATCGCTCGGAGATCGGCGAACTGCTGTACAAGGCCAAGTACCATTCGGACAAAAGCGTCATCCCCGCAATCGCGGAGGCGGTTGGTTCGTTCGTCGAGTCATTCCTGCCCGCGATGGACCTGATTGTTGCGGTCCCTCCTTCGACTCCGAGACGCGAACAACCGCTTATTCTGATCGCTCGCGCGCTTGCCGCGAAAATCAACGTTTCGCTTTCCGAAGATTGCGTGTGGAAGATCCGCGAGACCCCGCAGCTCAAGAACGCTTACGACTACGACCAGAGATGGCGCTTGCTCGACGGCGCGTTCGAAGTGGATTCCGCTTTGGCCGCAGGCAAGACGCTCCTGCTCCTCGACGATCTCTACAGGTCGGGAGCCACGTTGAATGCGATTACCAGTGCCCTATACGATAAGGGCGGTGCGAAAGACATTTTTGCGCTGACAATCACACGGACGCGCAGCAGACAATGATCAAGGTCTTTGTGGGCGGCTCACGCCGAATAATCCGGTTGAACCCGGAAGTCGCGCTGAGACTCGATCGGATGCTGGCGAAGCAGGTGTCGATTCTCGTCGGCGATGCGGCTGGCGCCGACAAATCCGTCCAACAATACTTGCATGTAAAGGGCTATCGCGACGTCGAGGTTTTCTGTTCCGGCGATGAATGCCGAAACAACGTCGGAGATTGGCCACTCAGACGCGTCGCGGTCGAGTCACGCAAACGTGACTTCGATTTCTATGCGGCCAAAGACCAGACGATGTCGCGCGAAGCGGACTCCGGCCTGATGATCTGGGACGGAAGGAGCGCCGGCACACTGATGAACGCTCTGCGCCTCGTCCGCCAAGGCAAGCAGGTGTCGATCTTCGAGGCTCAGCTTGATCGATTCCAGGAACTGCGGCGCGAATCGGAGTGGAAGGATTTCTTTTCCGGTTGTAGCGACGAAGTCAGACGCCGAATCGAAACGCTTTCAGCCTCCGATTCCAAAATCGCGGCGCCAGTTCAAGCTTCTCTCCTCTGACTTGGAACGACGAACATGGACCTATTCCTGGCGCGTGGTGTAGAGGCCGGCGAATCCCGGCGGACGCCATCCTCTGTTCGCGCAGGCGTTGCATACTACGAACTGCTTGTGACGCCCATCTTCGACGCCGGTAAGTGCGACCGCACTCTCGGTTGAGACGGACTTGTTGCATGCGACGCAGGTCGCGACCAGCGACTTGTTGAGTTTGGCCTTGTCACTTGGCATCGAAGCCGCACCGCTCGGCTACTCTGGTGAGTTGTTTCATATCTCTAGCGTCACACTAGGCGGGAAATACAATTCGCGCATTCTCGC
>JBGPNU010000313.1:0-4241 GCA_041487675.1 Binatus sp. (SeqCode) | reverse complement strand
CCTCGATTCGGACGAATCCTTTTATCGTGCCGCCGGCGCCGTCGGCCTGCGGCAGTTCCGCGGCCCAGGAAACGGAGATAGCCGTAAGCAAGATAACGCAAAGCCACGCGCCGGCTTTCACGGCCACGTCGCCAACCGCCGTTTCTATACTGCGCGCAAACATTCGCCCAAGGAGCCTCCCCAGTTGCAAGGTCAAAAATACTGCCGACGCGCTCTTCTGCGAGACTTAGGACAGTCCGTAGCCCACCCCGGGCGGAGCGCTCGTGGCAGCGGCCGTTTCAGCATTATCAACGGACGCTAGCGGCCTCTCGAGTTGATGCCGCAATGCCGCTTGTGGCTGCGTCTCCACTACTGCCAAGGCCCGCTTGGACGCCGCTTCTTCAGCCGCCAGCTTGAGTTCCCGAAACGCATCGTCGACATAAGCCTTCATCAACTCGACGTCCGGCATAAGATTCGGCGCGGCCATCAGAGCGATATACAGGTTCCGATTATACGTAGAGATCACGACCCCGCAACCCAAGTCAGCACCGAGCGGAATCATACCCACATAGTCAAGCATCACGTGTCCGGCCAGGTAAGCCGGAAGCTGCGGTCCGCGCACGTTGGTCGCGATGAAGTTGATCACGGGGGGCGGAGCGACAATACGCGCGACCCACGGCGCTCGTTCGGCGAGCCGCGCTGCCGTGTCGATGGCCCCGGTTCCGAAGCTCGACACCAAACCAATCAGGCTCGGCGGCACCAGGTCGGCTGCGGTCATCAACTGGTCCAGTGCCTTGGGCTCGTTGGCGGACTTGATGCGTCCGGTCTCGTTCGACACCGCCTTGAGCCGCGCGGCCGGATCCATCGGCGCCGCTTCAAGCTCCGCAAACATCATCGAAACCCGGTTACCCAGGGATTCCATCTGCTCGGGGCCGCGCACGCTGACCGGACATCCGATGCGCAGGGGCAATCCACGGGGATTGCATCCATGATGCTTCAGGTAGCGCGCCGCACCTTCACCCAGAGCCGCAAGGACGACGTCGTTGACGGTGCCGCCGAATGCTTTCCGAATCGCGCGCACATCGTTGTATGCATAACGGAGCCATGCAAATGACCTAGCTTTAGTGACCACGCCGCGGTTCCATGGCGCTGCGACCGCCGGCCGCAGGGCGCGCATGATTTTCCTCGCCTCCGCCGTGGCGCCGCCGATCCCGGGTTTCTCGCCGGTGGGCAGCAGGCGTCCCCAGAGATTGCGCGCAGCGTTTAGTTCCGTCTGCGCGAGATCGAAGGCCGCATCTCCGAGCAGCCGAACGGCGCTCGGAACCGGCTCGGGCGCCCATCGCGGCCCGGCCGGGGCGGCAGTAGGGTGGCGTTTGAAATCGAACAGCGTGGTCATAACCTCGACCCACGACACTCCGTCCACGATGCAGTGGTGGACCTTCCACAGAACCGCGGAGCGTCCGCCCTCCAGACCGTGAAAGAGATGCATCTCCCATAGTGGCCGACGCCGATCGAGCGGCGGCTCGAAGATGCGCAATACCGCTTCCGTCATATCCGCTTCGCCGACCTCCGCAGGTAGCTCATGGCAGAAGAGGTGATTCTCAATCTTGAACTCCGGGTCGTCCTCCAGCGTGGGATGCGCGAGATTGAACGGCGCAAAGGCGAGGCGCTGGCGAAAGCGCGGTATCATGTGGAGCCGCCGCTCGACGTGATCGATCATGCACGGAAAATCGATCGCGCCGTCGAAGAAGCCGAGCCCTCCGAAATGAAGGGGACCGCTCTCCGATTCGGCGTAAAGGAACGATGCGTCTTGCGTCGACAGTCTGCGCGACAGTTTGATCGATGCCATAGCGTGCCTCCGCTAGCGACACTGCCACCTTCTATGCCAAGGGGCTCCAGTCTTCCGCGTTGACACTTTAAGCAGCGGGCGTGCCATACCGATCGCGAGAACGATCCCCGAGAATGCCGGGAACCGTCGGGGAATTAACGAGAACGGGCGGATGAAGGGCGTTTCAGCGATGGCGCGAAACGAATCAGGTGTGGGTCTTTCGGATGCATTATCGGCCTTTCGGTAGATATATTCACGACTCAATGTCCGTTCGATCCGCTCGTTTTCTGACGGCGAGCTCGGCAGAAAACTTGCTTACAATGGCAGCCTCTCCAAGGGGTCGAGGTAAAGGGCAGATGCTCTACATGATCGGCGGTGCTCCGCGTTCCGGTAAGACCATACTCGCGCGGCGGATGCTCGCCGAGCATGGACTTCCGTACTTTTCGATTGACGCTCTAATCGCCAGTCTCGCGAGCGCGGAGCCTCTTCTCGGACTGCGGGTGAGCGATCATCCGCTGAAGAGAACAGAAGCAATCTGGCCGACGCTCCGCAAGATCGTGAGCGATGCAGCGCGCAACGGTGACGAATTCCTGCTGGAAGGCGACGTGCTTTTACCCAGGCAGGTGATGGAATTTGGATTTGGCCACGGTTCCCACAGCGGCATCCAGGCATGCTTCATCGGATATGCGGATGTGGACCCCGCAAAGAAGCTGCGCGCGATTCGGCACTATGCCGAGGGCCGAACTGACTGGACGCACGAACTCGACGATGTCCGTCTGCTCAACCTGATTGGCGACCTTCGCACCTTCAGCGAATACCTGCGGCACGAATGCTGCCACTATAAGATTCCGTATTTCGACGGGTCCACGTGTTTTGCGAGCGCGCTTCGCGACGCCGAAGCCTATCTGCAATCGGGCGCCCGTCTCGATCGTCCGCCCGCGGCGCAATCTCTTCAATCGAGCTTGCGCTTGCCGTAATAGGGCAGCGTCGTTTCGCCTCCGGCGTCGGGCTTCGGTTTTTCCTTCGCGGGTCCGGAAAGGCCGGCGCTGTACATCGCGAGAGTGCCCGGCTCGATCACGTCGCGGTCCGTGACGATGTTGAGGCAAGCCGGCCGTCCCGAAGCGAGCGCCCGCTTGAGCGCCGGCGCGATATCCGCCGCGCGCTCGACAAGTTCGCCCTCGGCGCCGAGACCCTCAGCGGCGCGCTCGTAATGCACCATCCCGAGTTCGGTGGCCATATGGCGGCCTTTGCCCCACATCAGCTCCTGCCCATGCTTTGACATCCCCCATTGCTGGTCGTTGTTGATTACGACGGTGATGGGCAGGTTGTTCTTCGCCGCGGTATGGAATTCCGAAAAATTGAGCCCCGCCGATCCGTCGCCGACGATGCAGAAAACTTGGGCGTCGGGATGCGCCGCCTTGCACGCGAGTGCGAACGGGAGGCCGGTTCCCAGGCATCCGAGATAACCATGGGTCAGGAATCGTCCCGGGTGTCTCGCCGTCCATGCATTCGACATCCATGCGGCCGTCTCGCCACCGTCGGCGACCACGATCGCGTCGGGACTAAGGGTCTTCGCGATCTCGTGCGCCATCCGCGCCGGATGAATCGGGCCGGGCCTGTCTTTGAGCGCATCGTCGAAGCGATGGCGGGTTGCATGGCGGACCGCGCTCAAGCGCTCGAGCCACTGCGCGTGACGATCGAATTTTTCGTTTTCACTCTTCGCCGCTTCGCTTGCCTGGCGGAGGAATTCGCCGCAATCGGAAACGATGCCGAGTTCAATATTCCGGTTGCGCCCGATCTCCTCGGGCTCGATATCGACCTGGATTACGCGTGCGTCGCCGGGAATCACCGAGTTGCGCCCGCCTGTGAACATCCCAATCCGCGTACCAAGCAGGATTACGAGGTCGGCGCTGCCGCCGCTGTTCGCATGGATGGCAGGATGAATCGCGCCGAAGCCTCCGAAGCATAGCGGATGCTCCTCGGAGATCGAGCCGCGCGCCTTGGCGTTGGTCATCACCGGGGTGTTGGTGAGCTCGGCAAAGCGCGTCAGTTCCGCCGCGGCCTGCGCGAACCATACGCCACCGCCGGCTAGGATCGCAGGGCGCTTCGCCTCGCGAAGCCAGCCGAGCGCCTGCGCGAGCGCGGCTCTGCCCGGACCGGCCGGCTCCTTGGGCCGATAATCTTTGGGAAACGCGACTCGTTCCTCATCAACGCGTGCGAAGAGCACGTCAATCGGCAGCTCCAAGAACACCGGCCCGGGGCGGCCTGAAGTCGCGTGGCGGAAAGCGGCCGCCAGGTATTCTGGAATCCGCTCGGTATGCGTCACACTGCGCGCCCACTTGGTGATTGGCCGCATGATGCCGATCTGATCGACCGCTTGCAGTGGCAGCTTGTCATCGTCGGCGAGCGGGCTGCGCCCGCCGATCAAAACCAT
>JBGPNU010000312.1:0-4241 GCA_041487675.1 Binatus sp. (SeqCode) | reverse complement strand
CTTGGCCGAACGACTTGCGCGCGCCGATTCCCCAACCGCTCAACTATTGAAGGAGCCTCTATGAAGTCGAGGATAGCGAAGAAGTCTTGGATATCGAAAGTTGTAGTCGCGATCGCAATGGTGGTCGCGCTCCCCGTCCTCGCCCATGCCGATAGCTGGCAGATCGATCCCGCGCACACCAACGTCGAGTTTACGGTGCGCCATCTGATGATCTCCAACGTCAAGGGAAATTTCGAGAAAACCGCGGGAACCATCACCACTCAGGGCAACGATCCAGCCTCGGCCAAAATCGACGCAACTATCGACGCGACATCGCTCAATACCCGCGTCGAGCGGCGCGACGCCGACCTCAAGAGTCCCAACTATCTCGACGTCGAAAAGTACCCGACCATCACGTTCAAATCGACCAAGGTTGAAGCCGCCGGCGAGGGCAAGTGGAAGGTAACCGGCGACTTGACCCTGCATGGGGTGACCAAATCGGTGGTCCTCGACGTCGAAGGTACCGGCGCTCCGATTCACGATCCGATGGGCAACACTCGCGCGGGCGCGGCGGCCACGACCGAAATCAAGCGCAGCGATTTCGGCATCACCGCCAATAAAGTGCTCGAAACCGGCGGCGTGATGGTCGGCGACGAAATCAAAATTTCGATCGACATCGAGGCGATCAAGAAATAGCAGGGGCCAGCCCCTGCACCCATGGCAGGCTCAGGGCAGGCTCTGCACCCATGGCAGGAAAGGACAGTTTTCTCCTAACCCAACCTGTTCTAACAGGGCGCAGCCCGCATCTGGCTTCTTTCTTCCCGACGGGAAGTCCGAAACCTGCGTGAGGTTTCGGGAGAGGTTTCTTACGGCTTGACGATTCGATTGGGCTCTGCGCTGCGGGCGACGATTTTTGCCAGCGCCTTGTCGGAACCCTGCACCACCACCACGCATCGCTTGCCGTCGGCGAAGCTCTCGGGCGAGAGTCCCACCTTGTCTGCCAGGTTGGTCGCGATAACCACCAGTCCGCCGGGGGTCTGACGTCCGAGTTGGGCCGCGGTCGGCGCACTCAACACGTCGGTATGCAACCGGCGCCCGAGGGTGTGGCCGGCGTCGCGAATCAGGTCGAGCAGTTCCGCATCGGCGGCGGCGTGTTTGACCGGCAGCAGCACCGCGTGCAGGCTTGATTTCTTCCGGATCGCCACTCTGAGCGCCAGATCGAGGGCCGCCCTGCCATGCGGTCCGCTGTCGATCACAGCGAAGATGCGGTCCAGCGGGCGCTCGCCGCCGCGAATGACTACCGCGACATGGACCGGCAGCGCGCGCACCTTGTCCAGAATCTCGCGGACCACGCCGCCCATGAAGTCCGAGCCGAACACCGCGCGATGCGACCCGAGCAGCAGCCATCCGATTTGCGGCTGCTTCGCGAACTCCAGGATGTCGGCCGCGGGATCGTTGGTCCACACCGCTTGCGGCATGATCTGGCCTCCCCGCGCGACCGCAAGATCCAGCGCCGCGGCGAGCGCGAGCGAGCGGGGCGGCACCCGCTGCTCGGCTTCTCTGAGGCCCGATCGCGCGCCGCCGGGCGGAGTTTTTACCAGCGCCAGCACCCGCGGCGCAGGCGCATCATGCGGGGTTGCGGCCAGCGCCAACTCGATCAGGTCGGCAACGCCTTCCGGATTGGAGACCGGCACCAGTATCGCGCTGTGCTCCGTCCCGGCCAGCATCGGGCGCATCGGCGCCGCAGCAGGACGCGGCGCCGGATGCGGCGCGCGGCTCGGAGTTTGCGGAGCGACCACCGGCTCCGGCGAAAAGGTCCCGAGTTCCGGAAGGGGTTCGAGCTCGGGCTGCTGACCGCGCGTGATCAGATGCAGAATCGGCGTGGTCGCAAATGTTGTTACCAGCGCCATGATGACCAGCATCGCAAACAGCGTCGGCGAGATGACCTTCATCTCGAGTCCGATATTCAGCACGATCAGTTCCATCAGCCCGCGGGTGTTCATCAGCACGCCGAGCGCCGACGAATCGCGCCAGTTGAGCCCGGTTACTCGCGCCGCGATCACGCTGCCGCCAAACTTTCCCGCCGACGCGACGATCACTATCAGCGCGCAAATCATCCACTGGTCCCATCCGCTGACCAGGCCGATCTGAGTGCGCAGTCCCGTGTACGCGAAGAACGCCGGCAGCAGCAGCACGATCACGATATCTTCCAGCCGGTCGGTCAGCTCGCGCGCCATCCCGCTGTCGTGCGGAATCAGCGCTCCGAGCGCGAACGCGCCGAACACCGCGTGAATCCCGATTAACTCGGTTGCCGACGCCGAGAGCAGCAGCGCCACGAATATCGCCGCCAGCACGCCCTGCGTCAGCCGCCCGCGATTTCCGTACACCAGCGACAGGCGCACCATCCCGGGCCGCACCACCAACAGCATCACGGCTATATAGCCGAGCGCCATCGCAAGAGTCGTCAGCGCGCCGCTGGTTTGTGCCTGCGCTACGCTGACCACGAACGCGAGCATGCACCACGCGGTTACATCGTCCACCGCGGCGCAGGTCAGCGCGATCGCACCCATCCGGGTTTTGTGAATCTTGCGGTCGGTCAATATTCTCGCGAGCACCGGAAATGCGGTCACCGACATTGAGACGCCCAGGAACAGCGAGAAGCAGGTGAACGGGACGTCACTCGTCGACAGGCGCGGATAAAGCAGCAGCGCGATCAACGCGCCGAGCAAAAAGGGCGCGATGATGCTCGCGTGGGAAATAGCAATGGTCGCGTGTCCGCGTTTGCGCAGCAGCGCCGGGTCGAGTTCCAGCCCGACCAGGAACATGTAAAGGATTACGCCGACCTGCGCGATGATGTTCAGAAACGGGCCGACCGCGGCCGGAAACAGATACGCCCATGCACCCGGTGCGACTCGCCCGAGCAGCGACGGACCAAGCAGGATTCCCGCGATTATCTCGCCGACCACCGGCGGCTGATGCGCGCCGCGGAAAATCGACCCCAGCCCGCGCGCCGTCGCGATTACCACCACCAGCGCGAGCAGCATATGGAGCAACTCACCCGCATTCGCGCGGGCGGCGGCCGAGCCGAAAATCGCGGCGGCGGCCGGAGCAGGCGCTCCGAGCGTCTCTCCGTACGAGCGAATCAGCAGGTAGATCAGCACCAGGGCGCCGATCATCAGCCCGTACACGCCCGCTGCTCGCATCCCCGACGCGGTTATTCGCGGCTGTGCTTCAGCCATCGCTTAAGCCTACCAGAATGCCATCGCTATCCGGAGCGCGAGCAGCCTTGACATCCCGCTCGGCCAACTTGGGCCGCGCGCGCCGTAGGGTCCGCAACTTTCAGTTTGATTTTTGCCAGGTTGAAAACGGTTTCAGCGCCAGGTTCGAGTTGAAGTAACGAGGATCGCCGCTCACGTCGCGGTCGATCCAATCCGGAAGCTCGATTTTTTCATCGGCGCTCTTGAGTTCGACTTCGGCGACGGTCAATCCGCGATTCGCGCCGGTGAATTCATCGACCTCGAAGGTATGTCCGGCGAACGGAATTCGATAGCGGGTTTTTTCGATCAGCGGGCGATGACAGAGCCGGTCGATAATCTCGGTCGCATCGCCAAACGGAATCTCGTACTCGTATTCGTCGCGTGAAATTCCCGAGGTGACTCCCTTAATCGTCACGTAGCCGCGGTCGCCGTAAGTGCGGACTCGAACCGTGCGTTCAATCGCGGTGCTGAGGTATCCCTGCCGAATGACCAGCCCGGGTCCGAGCTCGCTCCAGTTGCGCGGCCGGACCAGGAATTTTCGCTCGATTTCCTTTGCCATGGCTGATTTTTGCGCGAGACGATCGCACCTCTGCGCGCGCTATTTCGCCGAAGTGCTCATGCGCGGCATCATCCCGATCATCAGCTTCAGATGACGCACATAGCTTATGTTCGAATGAGCGGTTAGACCAAACTTCGCGATTGACTGAAGCACGGCGGCGGGATCTTCCGATTCAAATTCGATTGTCTCCGAGCCCGCGCCGCCGGCAATTCCAAGTTCGGCGAATTCCGCCGTGCATATATCGAACTTGAACTGGTAGCGCGTTTTCGTTACCTCCACGACCGCCAGTTCGCGATGCGGTCTTACCAGGTCGCGAATAAACTCGCCGTGAGTGTACGATGGCCGCTCGATATGCGGTGGCGCGACCCCGAGGCTGGGGAACACATCCTCGACTATGGTGCGCGAATCGAGCGGGAATGTTGCCTTCAGCGCGGGACGCCATCGCT
>JBGPNU010000311.1:0-4254 GCA_041487675.1 Binatus sp. (SeqCode) | reverse complement strand
TTGCATCGCCTGGTAAACGTTTACGTACTTGTCCACCTGGGCGGGCGGAACTTCCTTGTCGTCGTCGTCGGGTTCGGTTTGGGCGATGCGACTCTGAGAAGCAACCGCGAACCGAGTGATTTGCCGATTGAATTCGCGATGGCCATCGGCCGCGCCGGCCGGCGCCGACCACGCGCGGTTCCCAAGAATCGCGACCGCGCCACAGATTATTGCAATCGCCGCGAACTTGACCGCCATCCTGGCACTCCGGCGACTCCCCGAAATCGGGCGATTGATTCTGTACATCTTCAAATAGCCTCCGCGCCGATCATACTGAAAGTTCTCAGAATCATTCTTGCACGCTCCGCCCGCTCCATAAAGGTACATCATCGAGCAGGACTGGATGCAGTTTGCTGCTATACTGCGATTGGCTTCGTACGTTGAGCTAAAACGTGTAATATTGATATAGTGTCGCACGCGCATGGTAAGGATCATTCATGGCAGAGTCAGCAAAAAGCCCGTCCGAAGTAGCTCGGAACTACGAGGCATTCGTGCGAAAACTGCCCGAACTGCTCTCGACGCATCGCGGCAAATTTGCGCTGATGCATGATGCCGACATTGTCGATTTCTACGACAGCGCTGGTGATGCCTACAAAGCTGGCATCAAGCAGTATGGTGAGGGCGCTTTTTCGATGCAGGAAGTGACCGACCTACGAGCCGATCTTGGTTTCTTCTCGCATGCCGGTCCTCAGCGGTAAATTCTCTCCCGCTGGCATACTTCTCACACTGGCCTGTTTACCCCCTGGTGTCTGGAATCCCGCCGCAAATCCGCAATCTCAGCCGTTTGTTGCGCTATTGGACACCGGGGCAAGCCTGACCTGCATCTCACCGAAAGTCGCTAAGGCGCTCGGCGTCAAACCGATTGGCCTGGTACCAGTGTCATCGGCCAGCCACCCAAATCTACCGACGAACACTTACTTGATCGACATTGGCGTGGTCTTCGGGGACCTGATTACATGGCAGTCAAACACACAGGTGCTTGAGTTTCAGCCAGCGGCGGGGAGTCCGTACGAAATGCTGCTCGGGCGGGATCTAATTTGTCGGGGCGCGTTGACGGTCAGTTTCGACGGCCATTGGACGTTTGCGATCTGAACTGCCGTTCTTAAGATTCGCGGTGTTTTTTCCAGCGCGCCTTAACGGAATTCCGCCTGCCCTTGCATTGCGCGGCGCGATGCTTAACTCTGCGTGAGCCCGTATGCCGCGGCGCGGTCGCTATATACCGCAGCGCGGTCTTACGGGTCGCATCCTGAACGAGATTCGCAAGACGGAGATCTATATACATGCCAGCCAAAACGGTTGAGCTGCACGAGAGGGCGAGAGTGGGAATTGTCGCGGGCGCCACGATGGTGGCCGAGGCCGCGCGCGTGACCTTGGGGCCCAAGGGCCGCAACGTGATGATCCAGAGAAGCTTCGGAGCGCCGACCGTCACCAAGGACGGCGTGACTGTGGTCAAGGAAATCGAGTTTGAAAACCACTTCGAGAACATGGGCGCCAGGTTGATCCGCGAAGTCGCCCAGAAAACTTCCGAAGTCGCCGGCGACGGCACCACCACCGCGACCCTGCTTGCGGGAGCGATCGTGCGCGAGGGTATCAAGCTGCTCGCGGCGGGATTCCCGGCGATGGAACTGCGGCGCGGAATCGAAGCCGCGGTGATCAAAGTGGTCGCCACCATCAAGGAAATGTCGCGGCCGGTCAAGGATCGGCAACGACTCGAGCAGGTCGCGACCGTTTCAGCCAACGGTGACCGGTCGATTGGCAAGATCGTCGCCGACGCGATGGACAAGGTCGGCAAAGAGGGCGTCATCACGGTCGAAGAAGCGCGCGGGCTCGAGACGGTGCTCGACCTGGTCGAAGGAATGCGCATCGACCGCGGCTATCTTTCGCCGTACTTCGTCACCAACGCCGACAAGCTGACGGTCGAACTGGAGGAGCCGCTGATTCTGTTCCACGAGAAGAAACTTTCGAATCTGCGCGAAATTCTGCCGCTGCTGGAGAGCGTCGTGCAGAGCGGACATCAGCTCTTGGTCATCGCCGAGGACGTCGAGAGTGAGGCGCTGGCGGCATTGGTCGTCAACAAGCTGCGCGGCACGATCAAGGTCGCGGCGGTGAAGGCGCCCGGCTTCGGCGATCGGCGCAAGGAAATGCTGCAGGACATGGCAATCCTGACCGGTGGCACTCTGATCGCCGAAGAACTCGGCGCCAAGATCGAAAACATCCAGATTGCGTCGCTCGGCAAGTGCAAGAAAGTGGTGATCGACAAAGACAACACGACGATCATCGGCGGTGCGGGCAAGAAAAGCGAGATCCAGGGACGAATCGAACTGATTCGCCGCCAAATCGAGGAAACCACTTCCGACTACGATCGCGAGAAGCTCCAGGAGCGGCTCGCAAAGCTGACCGGCGGAGTCGCCGTGATCCGGGTCGGCGCCGCGACCGAAGTCGAGCTCAAGGAAAAAAAGGCGCGCGTCGATGACGCCGTGCATGCACTGCGCGCCGCGGTCGAAGAGGGAATCGTGGCGGGCGGAGGCGTCGCCCTGGTGCGCGCAATCGCCGCGGTCAAGTCGCTCAGACTCGACGAGAATAAAAAAGCCGGCGCGAACATCGTCGCGGCTGCCATCTCGGAACCGCTCAAGCAGATCGCGCGCAACGCGGGTCATGAGCCGGAAATTGTTCTGAATGCGGTGCTCGAAGGCAAGGACGACTTCGGCTTCAACGCCGCCACCGAAGTTTATGAAGATCTCGTCAAAGCCGGCGTGATCGATCCAGCCAAAGTAGTGCGCACGGCGCTCGAGAATGCGGCCAGCGCCGCAGCCATGATGCTTACGACCGAGGCTGCCATCGCCGAAAAGCCAAAGAAGGCGGCGCCAATGGCGGGCATGCCCGGCGGCATGGGCGGCGGTGGCATGGGTGGAATGGGCGGCATGGGTGGTGGAATGGGCGGAATGGGAGGTATGGGCGGTATGGACGACTACGGCGACGATTTCTAGTCCTTGGAGCGGCGCGTTCGGATTTAGTGTGCTCGGAAATCGATGCAATGGTGCTAGCGGTTACAAAAAAGCCGGTTTGTTGAGAACCCGGCCACCGGTCCGTGAAATACTTGATTTTGCAACCTCAGATAGTGACATTGCAGACTTGGCAAGTAGTTAACCGCAATTTTTTCGAGCTCAGGAAAATTAGCATCGAAGCCGCTGATAGCGCTGTCAGAGAAGGCTAATCGAATCGATACGACTTCTCGATCGTGCATTTTTTAGAGTCCCGTTATGACCCGTCGCAGCCGAATCCAAGATACGCACTGCTAATGCATCGAGGGCGCTTCCGGTGGCAATCGCTACTCTGAAGGCTTGCGCGGGACTGGGAGTTTATGAGACAAATTTAGAGTCGTAACATGGGAGTCTTGGATTACTCGCAGTGCTCCTGCGCATTCCTTAGGAGGAAGAAATGGAAGGGTTAATGAGAAAATCTTCAAAACTGGTTGGACTGGCCGGGGCTGTGTTGGCCCTTTCGTTGCTCGCGGGATGCTCATCGAACGAGCCGGACCCGGCGCAGCGCGCCGTCAATGCAGCGAACCGCGCCGATGGGGCAGCGGCCCGCGCTGAGGCGGCAAGTCAGAAGTCCTCGCAGGCGGCTGCTCAAGCGCAAGCGGCTGCAAGCCGCGTAGAGCAGGCGGCCAGCGATGCGAAGGCGGCTGCAGATCGTGCGGAAGCTATTGCGTCGAAGACGATGTCGAGCGCCCCGCGTCATCACGCGGCGCGTCGTCGCCACAAGGCAGCGGCCGAGGGCGCCGCGGCTGGCGCAGCAGCAGGTTCCGAGGCAGGCGCAGCGGCTGGCGCAGCGGCAGGTTCTGAGGCAGGCGCAGCGGCTGGTGGCGCGGCGGCGGCTCCGGCGCCCGCTCCCGCTCCGGCTCCCGCTACTCCGTAATTTCGCTCAGGCTTGATAGTAACGAGGGCGGTTGCGTGTGCAGCCGCCCTCGTTTGACTTGGCCCCTCCGAGCCCCACTGATTACTCGGTCGCGGCACGTGGTCTTGTGACTAGACGACGCGGATAGTCACGGCTCGTCTTGAACTATAGATTGTTTGGCCGAACTAGCTCGAGAACGTGACGATCACCTTGAGCGATTCGGGCTTCTGCGCGGTTGCGAATGCTTCAGTAATTTGCGCCAGTGGAAAACGATGGGTCACCAGTTCGGCGGCGTTGATAACGCCGCGCTGGACGATC
>JBGPNU010000310.1:0-4262 GCA_041487675.1 Binatus sp. (SeqCode) | reverse complement strand
CGATGCCGAGCCGCTGCATCAACTTCGGGTCGCGTCGCGCCGGCTGCGCGCATCGATCGAGCTGTTCTCCGGGGTTATCTACGCGGCGCAGCTAAAGATCTACCGGCGCGACATTCCGTGGATCGCCGGACAGGCGGGCGCGGTGCGCGAATGCGACGTGACCACGGCGCTGCTCAAAGATCGCGCCGCGAAAATAGATCCGGAGCTGGCAGAATCGATCGCGCCGCTGCTCGCAGCGCTCGACGCGCGCCGAAAATCCGAGCACGCGGTTCTGTATGAAATGCTCGACTCGAAACGCTTTCGCAACTTGACCTCGAAGATGTCGCGGCCGGCGATAAAAAAGGTCGGCGGCGCGCGAACGCTGGGCGCCGCGGCGGCCCAACTAGTCCGCGTGATCGCGCGCAGTGCGATGCGCTTCGGCGCCAAGCTCGGCAACCATGCTCCCGCCGCCGCATTTCACAAGCTCCGGGTGCGGATCAAGCGTTTGCGCTACGCGCTCGAGATGCTCAAGCCGCTCGGCGGGAAGCGGCACAAAAGAACTCTCGCGCGGCTCGAGGAATTGCAGGAATCGCTCGGAATGTATCACGACGTTACGGTCACGTCGGCGTGGCTGCATCGGTATGCCGAAACCTCCGCCGCGCCGCCCAAAACGGTTCTCGCGGCAGGCGCGTTGATTCAGTCGCTCGCAAGCCGGGAAGCCAAGCTGCGCCGGCGATGCGTTAAGACATGGCGGCGATTCGAGCGCTCCGAGGCGATGCGCGAAACTCTCGAAGAGATTCGCCGTGCCGGCAGGTTGGCGCTGATGCCGGTGACATCGCCGGATCCAAATCCGGATCCCGGTGCGACGCATCATTCAGAGTCCGCGCCGGATGAACTCGACGGCGATCCGGATACCGAACACAATTCAACTGGCTCGCACTCCGCGACGGATATCACATCATGATGCTCTACATACTGCGCCACGCCACGGCCGAAGAAGCGGCGTCAAGCGGCGACGACGGCGCGCGCAAGTTGACGGAACGATCGAAGGAAAAGATGCGCGGGGCCGCGGCGGGGCTGCGCGCGATGGGACTCAAGTTCGATGCGATACTGACCAGTCCGCTCGCGCGCGCGACCGAAACCGCCGAGCTGGTCGCCGCCGCGTACGACAACTCTCCGCCGCCGCAGGTGATCCCCGCGCTCGCGACCGGCATACCAGCCGCGGACGCGGTGTCCGCGTTGCGCGCGTTTGCCAAGCAGGCCGAGGTGATGATCGTCGGACACGAACCGCAGCTCGGCGCGATCGCGTCGATTCTGCTGACCGGCGCCGGCGACGTAGCTCATCTGAAGCTGAAGACCGGAGGATGTATCGCGATCGACCTGCCCGCGCGGTTCGAGCGTGGCGGCGGCGAACTGCGCTGGATGCTGACGCATCGGCAGTTACGCCAGATGCGCAAGTAGGGCCTCACTCCCAGATTGTCTTCACCGGAACTTTCTCTGCTTCAACCTTGCTCGACGCGGTGAGCGGATTTCCGGCCGCGCTCTCCGAGTATCTGTCAGCCATCCAGATTTTTCCGGGCGTGACGGTTGTCACCACTCCGGCGGGCCTGACCTCATCGCGAATATGAATCGCGCACGACCATCGCGCGGGTTGACCGTTCACCGCGGACAACGTACCGGTCATGACTTCACAGATGGATCCGTCGGCGAGCTTCAATATCCAGGGCTCCTCTCTGCCTGTTGCGTGAGAAGTTTTGGGCAGCGGTTTTATCAACTTAAGCAGAAAGCCGCCGGTCTTGAGCGCCGGATCGGCGTCGCACACGAGCCGATCATTATTCGGCGGTATCGTGAAACATGGATCGTGAATGCCGTTGCCCACGGAGCATCGCCATGCATCGTGTCGAGGAACGGCTATCGAGTTAGTCCAGCACGAGCCCTCGCGCGTATCTTCGGTCGGCGCCATAGGTACGAAGCGGACTATGTTGGTCTCGCTCAGCGTGAGCGGCGAGACCGGAGTTTGTGCCGAGGCGGGAGAAATCGACACGGAGATAATCAGCGCACATGCGAAAGCCGCGAGCGCTCGTCTGGGCCGATGGTTTCGAGCAGAAGAAACGACTGTTCGCATATGGATCTCCTGTCAATCAGAAAAGCGGCAGGCGGACGCCCGCGGTGACGATCGCGCCGCTCGCCACACCCATCAGTGCTTCGCCCGCGACCAGGCCGGCCGCGAGCAAAATTCCGGGACCGCTCTCGTCCGCGTTTTCGGATCCGAAGATCGAATGAACCAGCGCGCCGAGAAAAATCGTTACGCTCAGTCCGAACGGCAGATACAGGCCGATCGCGACGGGCATGATCGGCGTGCGCCAACTGGAGCCGGCGCGCTCGAGATAGCGGTCGGTAAATCCGAGAATCGCGGCGAGTGCGGCGCCGGTTGCGATCGTTCCGAGCGGCAAGCCGCCGTGGAAGACGCCCTCGGTCACTTTCGCCATCAGAAATGCCTGCGGTGCGGCCAGAGCGCCGGCGCGGGCGGTGGCGGTGCCTGCGATTCCGTAGCCGGCGATCAGGAGGTTCAAAATCGGCGCCATCAGAAATGATGATGCGATCGCGCCGACCAGCACGCCAATCTCAAGTGAGCGCGGCGTTGCGCCAACGTAGTAGCCGGTTGCGAGGTCGTGAGTCGAATCACCGGCCATCGCGGCCGCCGTGCATACGATCGCGCCGGACAGAATCGCGAGTTGCGGTCCGACGGTTTGCGATACGCCGACCAGCTTGAGAAACAGCGCGACGGCGAGCAGCACGATCACCGTCACGCCCGAGACGGGGTTGTTGGACGCGCCAACTATTCCGGTCAAATAACCGGCGATCGAAGTCGCAAAGAAGCAGATGAGCGTGAGCAGGATCGCGAGTGCGGCGCTGAGTGCGACCTGCCCGCTGAGCCCCAGGCAGATCGCGAAGATCACGGGAACGCAGAGTGCGACTGCGGTCAGCACGGCGCGCGGCGAAAGATCGGTGTCCTCGCGCGCGGTGGCGACGACCTGAGTCGAGCGGACGACGCGGATGCTATCCACAATCGCGGCGGTGATTCGGATCCGCAACCGCCACAGAGTGACGACTCCGCCGGTGAGCATCGCACCGACGCCGAGGTAGCGCACCTGGCTGCTCCACAACTGTGACGCGGTGGTCGCAGCGTCGCGGGTCGCGAGGTCCGGATGCGATGCGGTGAGAAAAGGGATCGCGACGAGCCATGCGAATGCTCCGCCCGCGAAGACCAGCGCGGCGATTCGGACGCCGATGATATAGCCGACGCCGAGCAACGCCGCGGAAATATCCAGCGAACCTGCGACGGCGGCGCCACCGATCCATCGCGCGCCCGATACTGCGCCGGGAATAATTCCGATCAGGTCCTGAAGTGCTTTGAGAATCGACGAGGCCAGGCCGCCAAGCACGAGCGGGCGAACATTCGCCGACGCACCGCCGGCGCGAAGTACTTGCGCACACGCGACGCCTTCTGGAAAAGGCAGGCGCTCCTCGACGATGTAAGCGCGGCGGAGAAACACGACCAGCAACGAGCCCATCGTCGCGCCGACGACGCACAGCGCGGTGACTTCGACGTAGGGCAGCGTTTCCACGCCGCCCAGGATGACGAGTGCAGGAAAGGTGAAGATCGCGCCGGCCGCAACGGCCTCGCCCGCCGACGCGATCGTTTGCACGACGTTGTTCTCGAGGATCGTCGAGCCGCCGAGCATCCGCAGAATCGCCATCGAGATGACAGCCGCCGGGATGCTCGCCGAAACCGTGAGCCCCGCGTAGAGGCCGAGGTACGCGTTCGCCGCGCCGAGGATAAGCGCCAGCGCGATTCCGAGCACGATACTTCGCGGAGTCAGTTCGCGCGGAGTTACGGATTGGATCGCGGCGGTCGGCTCTGAGATATCGCGCGGCACGCCGACACTATATGTCATTTCGACGCGTAATGGGCCGGCGCGTAATGCGACTTCACTCAGCGCAAGGACGAGGCGACAACTTCAATCGTCTTTTTTTTTCAGTCAGCTTGCTTTGCGCCAACTTCAGGATAATCAACCTGCTTGCCCGCCTGCTTCCAGCCTTGAATGCCGTCGCTCAAGACGCTTACGTCGGTGTATCCCGCTGCTTCCGCCCGCCGGGCGGCTTCATGCGACGCGCCTCAATGCAAGTCGGCGCAGTAGAAGACAAGTTTCGCGCTCTTGTCGGCAGGCAACTCGCCGGCCACGTCGTACTTGTCGCGGCTGGTTAGAAGATGCGCGCTT
>JBGPNU010000309.1:0-4272 GCA_041487675.1 Binatus sp. (SeqCode) | reverse complement strand
TTGCGGATAAATGTTCACGCCGCCGCTGATGATCATGTTCGCCTTGCGATCGGTCAGGTACAGATAGCCGTCTTGATCGAGATAACCGATATCTCCGAGCGTGGACCATCCCTTATCGTTGCGCGAGCTTTTGGTTTTTTCAGGATCGTTGTGATACTCGAACGCGGCGCCGCCCTCGAAGAAGATCGTCCCCGCCTCGGCGCCCGACTCGCCGATAGACCGCTCGGCTCCGTCGTCGCCCATGATATGCACCTTTCCCATGAGCGCCTTGCCGACCGAGCCCCTATGCAGCAGCCATTCGGAGCTATCGATCGCGCAAAACCCGTTGCCCTCGGTCCCCGCGTAGTATTCGAAAATCTTCGGCCCCCACCAGGCGATCATCTGTTCCTTGATCGCAATTGGACACGGCGCGGCCGCGTGGATCACCACCTTCAGCGGGGAATGATCGTACTTGCTGCGCTTCGGCTCGGGCAGCTTGAGCATCCGGATGAACATCGTCGGCACCATCTGCGTATGCGTCACCCGGTACTTCTCGATAAGCGCGAGCGTCTGCTCCGCGTCGAAGTGCTCCATGACAACCACGGTGCCGCCGATACGATGCACCGCCATCGTGAACTGCAGCGGCGCCGAATGATAAAGCGGCGCCGGCGAGAGATAGAGCATCTCGGGGGTCGCCTGGTAGAGCGCGCTGAGCAGCATGCCGATCGGACTTGGTGCGCCCAGCGGCTGTTTGCTGAGCCGATGCTTCACGCCCTTGGGCTGGCCGGTAGTGCCCGACGAGTAGAGCATCGCGGCGCCTTCGGTCTCGTCGGCAATCGGAGTCGATGGCTGCGAGCCGACCGCATCCTCCCACGATTCATAATTCGCGATCGCGGCGTCCATCATGTAGCGCTTGATGACGCCCGCAATCATGGCGGCGTCCATCTGGCCCGCGACGCCGGCCATCGCGCGGGTTGTGATGAAAACTTTCGCGCCGCAGTCATTTACGATGTAAGCGACTTCCTCCGCCGTCAAGCGTGAGCTGAGTGCGGTGTAGTAGAGTCCGGAACGCTGCGCGGCCCAGAGAACCTGGTGATAGCGGAGATGATTCTCGGCGAACAACGCGATTCCGTCGCCCGGCCGGAGCCCAAGCGAGCGGAATAGATTCGCGGCGCGGTTCGATTCCTCGTCGAGCTCGCGATAAGTGACGGCCCTGCCGGTCGCCGCCATGATGTATGCGGCCTTGTCAGGATTGCTCTTGGCGTGAATTCCGGGATGCATCAGTTGTTGTCGAATCGTTCGGCCGCGCGTTTCAGAATCGAGCGCATCGTATCGGGGCTCTGCGCGCCGACCAGCGGATATTCGCCGATGAAAAAAGTCGGCACGCCGCTCACGCCGCGCTGATGCGCCGCGAGCGAGTTGTTCTTGAGCCTCATCTCATACTTGGGCGATTTGATCGCATCGGCGACCTCGGCGGAATCGAGTCCCGCTTCCGACCCGAGGCGCGCGACGACGGCCGGGTCGCCGATATTCAGGCCGTCGCTGAAGTACGCGCGATAGATTCGCTCTTCAAGCGCCTCGTCGCGGCCCGATTCACGCGCAAACTCAGTCGCGGCAAGCGCGGCGCGCGAGTTGGTCAGAACGGCGGGCGGGCGCATCGAAAATCCCACCGCGTCGGCCATCGCGCTGATCCGAGTCCAGAGCGCGCGGCGCGAATCAGGATCGGAGGTTTCGCGCGCATGGTCGGCCGCAATCCCTTCGGCCGGCCAATCGGGATGAATCTGAAAGCCGCGCCATTCGAGCTCGAAATTGAACTCGGGCTTGAGTCTGCGGACGGTTTCGAAGCCGATATAGCAGAACGGACAGATATAGTCCGAGAACATCACGATCTTGAGCGCCATTTTACGAACTCTCCTGCCAGACAATATAGGGCTGGGCAGGAACAGACGGCAATCACGAAACCGCAGGTGCCAGCCCCTTCACCTGGTTGCGCGCGACGGTGAACATATAATCGCCGCCGTCGTGCGCGAAGGATCGAATCACGCGTCAGATCTGCTCGCCGCCAACGGTTAAGATGAGCGAGCTTTCCTCGAGCGCCTCTACCGAGTGAGTGATCGCGCGATCCAACGCCAGCAGCATCCCGGCGGTGAGAAGATGCGGCTTGCCGCCCGCGATGAAGTTGATCCGGCCTTCGAGGAGATGCACGGTGATCGGCGCCCTGGTGTGATGCTCCTGGAGCGTGGCGCCCTTCTTGAGCAGCATCAGCGCGACGTTGATTCCGTCGCCCTTGACCAGCGAAACGCCATGCCGATCGCTGCTAGCCCACGCAGGCTCGCTCTTCAGGCGAGCTATCTCGGCCCGGACATCGACGGCGATCAGGCCGCCTTGCACCAGAAAATTTCCGTGCTCAGCATGCCTCGCTTGATGCGTTGCCTGATCGGCCTGCCTTGCACGATCGGAATCCTTTGTTTGTTGCGCCAACCTAATGACCTCCGCGATTATCGTCCAAGCTGATCTAGTACCGCGTATTGTTTCCCCAGGCGCAGATCGGCGCAATCACGCCATCCACTCGTACTTGCGTAGGCGCGCGCGGCATGATTTTTTTGAGCCACAGCACACGCCAAGCCTCATCGCACAAAAACTTAGGATCGTAAGTTCCATGAGCAAGCCCGTAGCCCCGTCATCCAACGAGATTATCGAGTACTCGAACTTCGCATCAGTGGTGACCGGCGATGGCGACTGGACGCCGGCCGGATTTCCGCTGCCCGACGGCGGATTCTGGCAGTATCGCGAACCCGACGCGGTCGTGATCGTGCAGGACGGTTTTTTGCGCGTCGCCGCGGTGCCGTACACGCGCGGGCATGACACGATCCAGTTCCTGGACAACGCGAAGCACATGTACTTCAGCACCCGGACGTTCGAGTGCCCCAAGCGCGGAACGATCGCGTTTTCGATCGATCTGGCCGCGACGATCATCAAGGGCATGCCGGGCGATTTGTACGATGGCTTCGTATCATTCAACGTGCTGGATTTCTCGACTGGCGCGGCGCTGGACTTCTTCGTCGGAAACGAAACCATCGCGACCGTTTACGGCAAGCTGCCGTTTCCGGGAGTGCCGATAGTCGATCCCGCGCGCGGGCCGCGCCATTTCTGCTTGTTCGAGGAGATTCGCGATTCAAGCACGCCCGGACAACTCCATCACTTCGAAATCGCCTACGATTCAGCCGGCGACCGAGTGACTTTTTCCGCCGACGGCAAGCAGGTGCGTCAGTACTCCAATGTGCCGTTCAAGCTCGGGCCGTGCACGCTCGCGCTCGGACTGATGAGCGAAAAAGATATCGCGCCGGGGGTGGGCAGCGTGTCGTGCCACGGCCAGGGCGCGGTCGGCAAGTGGGGCAATATCAGAATCGCGACCTCATCGCGCTGAGCGAAAGAGCGCCCCGGCAACTGGCAAGGAGGAAGCCGAATGAAATTTGCGGGCTTTGGTCATGTCACGCTGACGGTCAGCAAGTACGATGAATGCCTCGCGTTCTACGATCGCCTAATGACGCACATCGGGATGCGCCGATACTTCGAGTCGCCGCTCGCGGTCGGGTGGTTCGCGGATGAATACATGTTCGTGATCGGGCACGCGGCGCCGGCGGGCGATCGATTTTCGCAGTGGCGCAGCGGATTGCATCATCTGTCGTTCCGCGCGCGCAGCCGCGCCGAAGTTGACTCCTGCTACGCGATGCTGAAGGAAATCGGCGCAAAGATTATTTTTCCCGCCGAACCGGGTCCGTTTTGGCCGGGCTACTATTCGCTGGTATGCGAGGATCCCGACGGGATCCGAATCGAGATGAACTACATCCCCGATGAAGGATGGAAGGCGGTTGCCGCCGCTGCCGACGCTCTCGCGCGCGGCGAATCTCCGCCGGCAATTCGCGGGGCATGAAGCAGCGCCGCGCCGCGAATTACGACTGATTTTGTCAAAAGGGGGTTATTTGCTGGGGTTCCGACGCAAATGTTTCACGTGAAACGTCGTTTAGTTGGGGATTATGTTGGGCTTGACACTCACCCTAAGAATGCGTATATTTAACGCATGAACACGAAAGTCGAATCTGGCAAGCCGCTCACCACTCAACCGTCGCTCACGCTCGCGGAACTGTTCAAACAGTATGGCGACGAGGAGTCCTGCAAAACGCTGTTGCGTGATATGCGCTGGCCTAACGGCGTCGAATGCCCACGCTGCAAGAGCAAGAAAGTGTACGCGCTCGCATCGCGCCCCTTCCATTGGGTTTGCAAGAACAAGGA
>JBGPNU010000308.1:0-4294 GCA_041487675.1 Binatus sp. (SeqCode) | reverse complement strand
GTCGGGGTTGATGTACTTTTTTTCCATCGCATTTCTCTCCTCATGTGCGCAAAAATCGCCGCGGCGACTTAAGGTTTCACGCCGCCGTATTGAAGCACCTGGACCTTCTCGACCGTGATTATCCCCGAGCCTACCTCATCGTCAAAGAGATCGACTTTGTTATGCGCGCGGCGGCGGATCGCCCACACGGTCAGGTCGAGTCTGAATGGCGGCCGCGCCCGAAGGGTGAATGTGATTTCTGGCACTGGAAACGGCGGGCGAATCTGCTACTCGATATCGTTGTCGGGGACTGAACGCGCCGGCGCGGTGCTGGTGGTCTTTTTGCTCTGGGAATCCGCCGCGGGTTTATCTTTGTCCTTCTCGTACTTGTAACCCTGATACGCGAGACCGCCGACCATCATTGCGGGGCATCCAGTGCAGGTGAGCGCAACTGCAATCAGCGCGATTGCTACGACTGATTCTCGCAATCTCTGCGTCCGTTTCCGCATGTCTTATTGTACATCAACTGTCGTCTTCGACGCCGCCGCGCCGCTCGAGCGCGCGCACTCGCCGTATCACTTCGGGGAGCCGCGTCATTACCGCGGAGTAGCGGCGCCACTGTCGGATGTCCACCGCGGGGCTGCCACCCACGATCGAGTCGTCCTTCAATTCGTTGTGGATACCGGCCTGGCCCGCCACCATCACGCGATCGCCGATCTTCGCGTGATCGGCGCATCCCGACTGTCCGCCGAACTGGCACCATTTGCCGATTCGGGTCGAGCCGGCGATTCCGGCCTGCGCCGCAAATCGCGAGAACTCGCCGATCTCGCAGCCGTGGCCGATATGCACCTGGTCGTCGAGCTTCACGCCTCGATGCAGCACCGTTGCGCCCATCATCGCGCGATCGACGGTCGAGTTCGCGCCGATTTCCACATCGTCTTCGATTGTCACGCTGCCGACTTGCGGAATTTTGACCAGGTTGCCGTCTTGCTCGACGAAGCCAAAGCCGTCGGCGCCAATCACTGCGCCGTTGAGCACCGTCACGTGATTGCCGATGCTCGAGCCTTCGCGAATCGAAGCGTGGCTGTGAGCGGTGAAGCGATCGCCGATGCTCACGTTCGGATAAATAGTGACGTGCGGATGAATCACCGCGTCGCGGCCGATCCTGACCCCGGCGCCGATCACCGCGTATGCGCCGATCGATGCGTTCTCTCCTATCTTTGCATCGGGCGCGACTACGGCGGTCTGGTCGATTCCGGCCGCGGGCCGGTACGGCGGAAAAAAAATCTCCAGCGCGCGCGCGAAGTCCGCCTTAGGGTTGGCGCTGATGAGCGTCGCACACTTTGCGCGCTCCGCGAGTTCACGCGTAGTGATCGCAGCCGACACGCCCGAATCCAGGGCGGCAGCGTACTTTTCAGCGGCGACAAAGATAATCATGCCGGGACCGGCAGCCTCGACTGGCGCGGGCGCATAAATTTCGGCGCCGCCGTCGCCGCGTAGTTCCAGACCGAGCTTCGACGCAAGTTCATTTAGTTTCATCTCGATGCCTTCGTGTTCTGGCGTGATGTATTTCAGTCTTTATACTGCGCTGCGCAACATCCGAATCGCGTCGGCCAGTTCCGCGGCTTGCACCTGCGTCAGGCAGTTGTAATGCCCGAAGCGGCAAGTGCGCGCGAGACACGGGCTGCATTCCAGTTTGCGGTAGATCACGCGCGTCTTCGAGCCCAGCGGACCGGTCCGATCGGGATTGGTCGATCCGAAGATCGCCACGGTCGGGAGTCCCAACGCTCCCGCAATATGCGCGCATCCCGAATCATTCCCGATGAATCCATCGCACAGCGATAGTAGTGCTACCAGTTCGCCGATATTGGTGCCGCCGGCCGCGACGATCGCGCCGGATTTGCTCGCGGCTGCGACTTCGTCACACTTTGCGCGCTCGGACGGCGCGCCGACCAGGACGACTTCTGCATCGTCGTGTTGTGCAAGCAGATCGATAAGCGCGCCGTAGCGGTCAGCGGGCCATTCCTTGGCGGGGCCGTAGGCGGCGGCGGGAGCGATCGCAAAGATAGGCGAGCCAACCCGCCTGCGGTTTGCGGCCAACCATTGGCGCATCCGCTCGCGATGCGGACCGTGCACGTCGTTCTCGATCGCGAAATCGTCGGCGGGCCCATCGGCGACTCCCGTCTCTCGAAGCATCGAAAGCCAATAATTCACCTGGTGACGACCGAGCGCCTCGGGTGGCGGCGACGCCTTAAGTGTGAGCAGTGCGCCGCGTGCATCCGCGACAAATCCGGCGCGCCGCTTGATTCCCGCCATCGCGATCCACAGTGCCGATTCGAAACTGCTCGGAAACAGCACTCCCAAGTCGAATTTTCGCGCACGGATTTCGCCGACGATTCTGCGTCGATCCATAAAGCCGGACAGCCCCCGTCCGACCGAGTAGGGAATTACCTCGTCCAGCCAGGCGGCGCCGTCGAAGAAGCTCGCGAGTTCCTTCTTGACCAGCACGGCCAGATGCGCGTCGGGCCACGCCCGGCGGATTGCTCGAAGCGCGGGGATACTCATCACGAGGTCGCCGAGCCAGTTGACCTCCTTGACCAGGATACGCCGCGGCGGCGGATCGAGCGCGACCGCATTTTCGTGCGCAGCCGGCGCGCTTGAATCAAGCGGCTCAAAACGCCGCATATTTCCCGATTCCACCCTGTGATTCTCCGTAACGCGTCTCGACTCCGCGCGTTCCAAGATTTCATCACGCGCGCATCGCCAAATAAACCCGTCTGCGTCGCCAAGGTCTTTTGCTTCCGCAACGCCGACATTCGTACTAGTATGAGAAAAGATCCAGTAGAGAAGTCGCACGCGGGGGCAAGCTGCGGTGGATGGCTCGAAAGACCGGTCTCTAATACGTGACGCGCTGCTCGCAGGTGGAGTGATCGCCGCCGGATGCGTAGCTGCACTGGTCGCTGTAGATCGTCCGCCGCGCCCACGCCCTCATATCGGTACTGTCGCAACTGCGCATGCCAGCGCCGAGCGAGACGAGTCGGCGCCGTCGAGCGCGCTCAGTCACGAACGGCGCGCACTCTCGACCGCGAAGCTTGCATCCCAGTCCTCCACCTCGGCGCCGCTCAAGAAAAAGAAATCCGATGACATGACGCTGTTCGTCATGGTCCCGGATCTTCCGAGCGAAATTCCGAGTACTCCGCCCGCAGGCGTCTGGAGCGACCAGGGGAGTGCGGGTCCGGTTGGTAACGGCAATGGCAACACGCCCGCGGGCGGTCTGATCTCGATGGCATCAGTCGGAGGGCCTTCGCTTCCATTGACCTCGCCCACCGGCGGATCTTCGAGTGGTCTGCAGGGATCGCCGGGTGGCAGCCTCCCCGTGATTCCGAATCCTGGCGGTAGTCGGGCGCCGATAGGACATCACGACATATCGCAGTCGCACTTCGGATTCGTGCTGCTGGCGGGCGGGCAGGGCAACCGTAAATTTGCGCTTTCGAGCGTGCAGCTTTATGACCCGGCCAACGCCACCTTCGTTGCATCATCGCCGATGAAAGAGGCGCGCACTGACCACACGGCGACAGTCCTGCCCGGCGGCAAAATACTTGTTTTGGGCGGCGATAACGCTTTGGGTCGCACGCTGTCATCCGCTGAACTTTACGATCCCACGAGCGGCACATTCTCGCTCGCAGCTTCGAAGATGCTCACGGCGCGCGCCGAACATTCAGCGACGCTGATCTCCGGATGCAATTGCCCAGCCGATGGCCAGGTACTGATCGCCGGTGGTGTTACGGATTCGCAGGGACCGACTATCAGAAACGCGGAGCTATACGATCCGGTAACCGGTAAGTTCACGGCGACAAGTTCGATGAAGGCGACCCGCGCGATGCATACGGCGACGCTGATCGCGAGCGGTCCGCTCGCAGGAAACGTCCTAATCGCCGGCGGCATCAGCGATGAGAGTGGCGGCGACGTGGCGTCGGCGGAACTTTACGATCCGGCCACCGGTCAGTTCACCTCGACGGGGACGATGGGCATTCCGCGCGAAGGTCACTCTGCGACGTGGCTCGCTCCGGGCATCGTAACCAGCGCACTTGCCGGCAAGGTGCTGATCGCAGGCGGCGGAGACATCGGCGCGCCGAGTGACACCGCCGAGGTTTTTAATCCGCAGAACGGAACTTTCACCCCGGTCGGACCAATGTCCACGCCGCGCATGCTTCAAGCCGCCGTACTGCTGGGCAGCGGCCGGGTGCTGATCGCGGGCGGGCAGAGTAGCGAGACGGAATTCCTGACCACGGCGGAGTTGTTCAATCCGGCGACC
>JBGPNU010000307.1:0-4342 GCA_041487675.1 Binatus sp. (SeqCode) | reverse complement strand
GTCTTCATATTAAATAAAGAGCATCTTTATACGGGGTTGGCGAATGCTCAAGGCAGTTACGCTCAAGGAAATCGAAAGAATCTTCGCCGTGATCGATCCGATGGGAATCTCGCGCGAGGCGATCGTCATTCCACTGCGCACTGAAAATCCCGGCCGCGTCTCCGTCATGAAAGACGGGAAACTTGAGATCGTGGTCGAGCGCGACGGCGATTTCGAGGAGTGGATCACGAAACTCGAAGGGCAGATACAGCGGCTGATGAAGCCGGCGCCGGACTGAGCTCGATCAGCACCGCACCGTGATCGACCATCTGGCCCGCCTCGACGCGAACGCGCTTGACGACGGCCGCGCTCTCGGCGGCGAGCGTGGTCTCCATTTTCATTGCTTCGATTACTACCAGGGGCTGGCCGGACTCGACTAAATCGCCGTCCTTCACCAACACCCTCAGGACCTTGCCCGGCATTGGCGCGATTATCTCCGGCGCCACAAGCCCGCGCGCGCGGCGGCGTAGAGAAGTTTCGGCCAGTTTGAACTCGAATGACGCAGGGCCGGCGGCAACGAGAATCGAATCCTTTCGCCGCACGCCAAAAATCGGATAGCGCCGGCCATTGATCGTAAGAGTTCCGCCGCCTGTGGCGCTCGGAGCAAACTCCGCGGCGATTTCCTCTCGCCCGACCCGTACCCGGACAACGGCTCCGTCGCGCGATATTAACTCGACGTCGAATTCACGCGGGTCGCCTGCGCGCTTCAGTTTCATCGCCGCGATCCCCAGAGCTCGAAATTTTTGAGGCTCTCCCACGGCGAGCGATTTACCGCGCCCGGTCGCGGCGCGCCCGCAGCCTGTCTATCTTCGCCGAAAGCTCCGTCGGCAGTCATCGCCGCGGCAATAAGCGCCGCCGTTATGTCCGCGTCGGCGGGATGCCATCCTGCGAAAAACTCCTCGACGAAGTGGGTCGAGAGTTTCGCGTCTCGAAACTGCTCGCTCGCGACGACATCACGCAAATAGGCGGCGTTGTTCGTCACCCCGAGCAGCGCGAACTCGTCGAGCGCGTTGACCATCCGCCGGCGTGCCTCCTCGCGATCCGCGCCGAAGCAAATGAGCTTGCCGATCAGACCGTCGTACCACGGCGTCACTTCCGCGCCGACTGCCAGGTGCGAGTCAAAGCGCACGCACGGTCCACTGGGGACACTCAGATGAAGCACGCTCCCCGTCGCCGGACGGAAGTCGTGCTCGGGATCTTCGGCGTTGATTCGGCATTCGATCGACGCGCCGCGCGGGGCCAGGGATTTCGGCACGTGGCCGCCCGACGCGATCCGCAACTGCTCGCATACCAGGTCGATTCCAAAACGCATCTCGGTTACGGGATGCTCGACCTGAAGACGCGCATTCACTTCCAGGAAGTAGAAATTGTCGCCCTCGACCAGGAACTCCACCGTGCCTGCGTTCGTATAGTTCGCCGCGCGCGCGAGACTCAACGCCGCGTCGATCATCTTCGTTCGCATCGATGCTGACAGTCCCGGCGCCGGCGACTCTTCGACAATCTTCTGATGGCGCCGCTGGATCGAGCACTCGCGCTCGCCGAGTGCGACCACGCCGCCGTCTTCATCGCCGAGAATTTGTACTTCTATGTGGCGCGGACGCGCGAGATATTTTTCAATGAAGATTCGCCCGTCGCCGAACGCCGCCGCCGCCTCATGTGAAGCCGCTTCAAGCGCACTCTCGAGCTGCGCGGATTCGCCGACCACGCGCATCCCGCGTCCGCCTCCGCCCGCCGCGGCCTTTACCAGGATTGGGTAATCCGCCCGCTCGGCGAACTCGCGCGCCGCGGAAACTTCGCCGGTTTCGATCCCGGGCACGACCGGCACTCCGGCCTCGGCCGCGATTCGCCGCGCCGCCACCTTGTCGCCGAGCGCCGCCATGACCTCGGGTCGCGGTCCCACGAATACGATTCCCGCCTCCGCGGCTGCGCGCGCAAATTCGGCGCGCTCGGACAGAAAACCGTATCCTGGATGGATCGCATCGGCGCCGGATTGTCTCGCCGCCGCGATTATTTTCGAGATGTCCAGGTAGCTATTCGCCGGCTCTGCCGGGCCGATGAGGATTGCCTCGTCGGCCGCGGCGACGTGCGCGCTCATCGCATCGACTTCCGAAAAAACCGCGACCGTCCGCAAACCGAACAGGCGCGCGCTGCGGATGATTCGGAGTGCGATTTCGCCGCGATTTGCGACGAGCAATTTCTTGAGCTGGCGCTTCATCGATTGCGACGAAACTACCATGATTAATCCGGGCTGCCATATATGGCGCGTCTTCCGAATTGCATCTCGCGAATTGCAACCCGCGCGCGCTTCTTATAATTCCGCTAGGTGCGGCGCCGGAGCGTCCAGTCCCGTGGATAATTTATACTTCGTCGTTCACACCCATTGGGATCGCGAATGGTACCAGCCGTTTCAGCAGATGCGTGCGCGGTTGGTCGCGATGGCCGATCGCATGATCCCGCTGGTCGAGCGCGGCACGATTCCGTTTTTTCATTTCGACGGGCAGACGATCGTGCTCGAGGATTATCTCGAGGTGCGCCCCCGCGCCGAGCGACGGCTCCGCGCGCTCATTCGCGCCGGCAAGATACAGATCGGTCCATGGTACGTGCTCGCCGACAGCTTCCTGGTGAGCGGCGAGTCTCTGATCCGCAATCTGGAAATCGGGATGGCGATTGCGCGCCGCTTCGGCCGTCCGCTCGAGGTTGGCTACCTACCCGACCAGTTCGGGCATATCGCGCAGATGCCGCAAATTCTCGCCGGCTTCGGCTTCACGACCGCCGTGTTGTGGCGCGGCGTCGGCGCCGACGTGAATCGGAATCGCTTCACCTGGCAGGCGCTCGACGGGTCATCTGTATTGACGATCTATTTGCCCAATGGCTATTCGAACGGCGCCAACCTGCCGCTGGAATCGGTCGAGAGTTTCGTTGCGCGCGCCGAACAAATCGCGCGGCGTGAGCGCGAGTTCGCAAACGGCGCGCCGATCCTCGTGATGAATGGAACCGATCATGCCGACCCCGACCCGCGCCTGATGACCCGAATCAACGAAGCGCGTGAGACTTCCGCGCTGACGTTCGAGGTCGGTCCGCTCGAAGACTACGTCCGCCGAATCGCGGGTCTTGCGCCCGATCTTGCGCTCGACGGCACGCCAAGCCATCGCGGCGAACTCCGCTCGCCGCTCCGCGCGCATCTTCTGCCCGGGGTAACTTCCGCGCGCACATGGATCAAGCAGCGCGACTTTGAAAATTGCCGCGCGATGGAGCGTTACGCCGACCCGCTTGCAGCGCTTGCGAACGCACTCGGACGCGGCGAAGGACTCGATGAGTACCTCGAGCTGGCGTGGCGTATCGAGATTCAGAATCATCCTCACGATTCGATCTGCGGATGCTCGGTCGATCAGGTGCATACCGACATGCGCTTCCGATTCGACCAGGCTGCGATGCTCGCTGAGACGGTAACGCGCCGCGCCGCGAGCGCCTGCCTAACCGGGTCGGGGGCCGACGCCTCGGAGTTCGCGGTATTCAATCCCTCCTTCAGCCGGCGCGCGCTCGTGAGCGGCGAGGCCGAAGTCGCCGAACCCGGCGCGCGTTACGCGGTTCAGACTCCCGGCGGCCGATGCCTCCCGGTCACGCTTGACGTTGCACGCGCCGAGCGGGCGCTCGACGCCGACCTGCCGGCTGCGGAATTCAAATCGATCGTCGGCGGACTCAGCCAACCAGCCATTTTCGGCCGTACAGTGAATCGCTACGAGATCGTGAATACGTCCGACGGCCGCCCGCAAGTGAATCTCTTCATGAGCCGGGCCGCTTTCAGAGATTTGGATCTCGAAGGATTCAGGCGCGCCATCCGCTCCGGAATTCCCGATTCGGGATCGATCCGAATTCACGCGCTCAGCGCCCCGCGATGCACTATCAACTTCGTAGCCAACGATCTCGCGCAATCGGGCTTCAGCTCCTACCGGCTGGTTCGCAACGAATCCCGCGCGATCGATGCGATCGCTGAACAGGCGTCCCTCACGTCGATCGAAAATGAGTTCTTCCGCCTGACCGCGACACCGCGCGGCCTGGAGATTCGCGATCTCGGACATGGCGCCACGATGGAACTTTATTTCGAAGACGACGGCGACCGCGGCGATGAGTACAACTTCGACCCGGTCGGCGAAACCGCCGCGATCGCGGAACCGGCATCGATATCAGCGCGCGTTCTCGACGATGGTCCCGATCGCCGCCGCATCAATCTCACGATCGTATTCGATATTCCGGCCGCGCTTTTGAGCGATCGACGCGCGCGCTCGCTCGACCGCGAGAAACT
>JBGPNU010000306.1:0-4361 GCA_041487675.1 Binatus sp. (SeqCode) | reverse complement strand
CGTCCCTTTGACCGTCAGGATCCCGTCTGCGACCTGCACGTCGATTTTCTTGGGATCGATCCCGGGCAGATCGACGCGCACTACGAACCGGTCCTCGTCGATGGACGATTCAATTGCGGGGCGGTTCGACGCCGTGGGCCAGGTCTTGAGCTCGAAACGGTCGAGGCCGAATCGTTCGAGCAGCCCATCGAACTCGTGACGCAGCCGCTCAAGGTCAGTTGACGGATTCCATTTCTCGAGAAAACCCATGGTTGTTTCTCCTGGCGAATTTATTTTGGCCTTTTGGTACCAAGAGAGGCAGCATCAGCCGTGCCAGACATCGCGAGAGCAACTGATTGTGAGATCTATTGTTGGATAGCGGATCTGTGAAGAAAGGAGCCATCGACGTTCGGCAACTGGCTCCGAAGGGAACACCATTAAAGCAGTGGATGATGATGTAAATGGCTAAAAACCGTGTGGGCAGGAGCTTCCGGTTTCGGCAGGCGCTGAAGAAGCGGCATGTCGATTGCTTAGTTCAATGCCAACGGTTCAAGGGAGCGACGCCGATGCAGGATTTCCCGAGCGAGCGGCAACGGATGGTAAACACTCAAATCGCATCACGCGGTATCGAGGATCCCGGGGTGCTGCATGCGATGGGACTCGTTCCTCGCGAGGCATTCCTTCCGGGCAGGCTCGCCGAGTTTGCATACCAGGACACTCCATTGCCTATCGAGGCGGGGCAGACGATCTCGCAGCCTTACATAGTTGCGCTGATGATCGAATGCGTTAAACCAGAGCCGCACGAAAAGGCGCTCGAAATCGGCACTGGGTCGGGTTACGCCGCGGCAGTTCTTTCGCGAATCGTGGAGAGCATCTACACGGTAGAGCGGCATGAGGAACTCGCGGCGATTGCGCGGCGCCGCTTCGCGGAACTGCACTACGACAACATCCATGTTCTCAACGCAGACGGCACCTTGGGATGGCCGGAACATGCGCCCTACGATGTCATCGTCGTGACGGCGGGTGGCCCTCAGATTCCAAAACCGCTGCTTCAGCAACTCCGAGTTGGTGGCCGGCTCGTAATTCCAGTCGGGTCGTCTTCTCGCGCTCAGCAACTGAAACGAGTCACGCGGGTCACGGAGGACCGGTACGAAGAAGAAAACCTTGGCGATGTGCAGTTCGTTCCCCTGATTGGCGCGCAAGGATGGGCAGACGCATCGGGTCGGACTCCGGCGCCCGCCAGCCGGCCGCAGTCGGTGGCGAAACTCATACACGAGGTTGCCGAGCCGATCGTGGACATCAGCGAAGTCGATCTCTCGCCACTGCTGGAGCGGATTGGCGATGCACGCGTTGTGCTGCTCGGAGAAGCGACACACGGCACTTCGGAGTTCTACCAGATGCGGGCGCGGATCACTCGCGAGCTGATTTTACGGCGCGGATTTAGAATGGTGGCGGTCGAGGCCGATTGGCCCGACGCCGCGCGAATCAACCAATACGTGCGTCACGCGCCTGCGCGAGAGCAGCAATGGAACGCATTCACGCGCTTCCCGACCTGGATGTGGCGCAATCGCGAGACCCTGGAATTGGTCGAATGGTTGCGCGCATACAATGCGGAGGTTCGCGATCCGGAGCTGCGAGCCGGTTTCCATGGACTCGATCTGTACAGTCTCTTTACTTCGATTCACGCGGTCATCGAATACCTGAGCGGCGTCGATCCGGCGATGGCGGCAGTCGCGAGACAGCGCTACGGCTGCCTGACGCCATGGGAAAACGATCCCGCGGTGTACGGGCGCGTCGCACTCAGCGATCCGTATCGCGTTTGCGAACAGCCGATAGTTGAGATGCTGCGCGAACTGCTGAAGCGCCGAATCGAGTATTCAGAGCGCGACGGCGATCGATTCTTCGACGCGGTGCAGAATGCCCGCTTGGTTGCCGCCGCGGAACAGTACTATCGCGTCATGTACTACGGCGCTGTCGAATCGTGGAACCTGCGCGACCAGCATATGTTCGACACGCTCGAGCGGCTGCTCGAATTTCAGGGGGTCGGCAGCAAGGCAGTGGTATGGGCGCACAACTCTCATGTCGGCGATGCGTCCGCTACGGAGATGGGTACACGCGGAGAACATAATGTGGGGCAGCTCTGCCGAAATCGGTTCGGCGGCGCAGCGTACCTGATCGGATTCGGAACCGATCACGGGACCGTCGCGGCAGCATCGGAGTGGGACGGCCCGATGGAGATAAAGCGGGTGCGGCCTTCGCACGAACGAAGTTACGAACGGCTGTTTCACGAATCACGGGTCGAGGCTTGCACAGTCCATCTACGGGCGCCTCGGCGCCAGGCGGTACGCGATGAACTCGCAGCAGCTCGTCTCGAACGAGCTATCGGGGTCATCTATCGGCCGCAATCGGAATTGATGAGTCATTATTTCCAGGCGTCGCTGCCGCGGCAATTTGACGAGTACATATGGTTCGATGAAACCAAGGCGGTGTCGCCGCTATCCACAGTCGCGACGCGCGGAGTTCCGGAAACGTTCCCATTTGGGGTGTGACATGTAATCCTTGGTCGAATTTTCCGGTCTCATCGAATCGTTCGCAAGGATCGCCGCGCGCCGCCAGCCCGATGACCCCAACTCGCAGATTCGCGCTCGCGCTCTCCCTACTCGCGGTGCTGACCGTAATCGGCGCAGCCGGCTACATGCTGATCGAGCATATGTCGATTCTCGACGCCTTCTATATGTCTGTCATTACCATCTCGACGGTCGGGTTTGGCGAGGTAAAGCCACTCAGCCCAGCCGGTCGTCTTTTTACAATCGGGCTGATAGTCACAGGTGTCGGCAGCGCGATTTACCTGTTTACGGTGATCGGAGAACTCGTCGTTGAGGGGCGCCTTAGAGAGTTTCTCGGGAAGAGCGCAATGAATCGCAAAATTCACAGTCTTGACGGACATGTCATCGTGTGCGGGTTCGGGCGTTTCGGCCGCGCGGTAGTCGAAGAGCTAACTCGCAACGCGGTACCGATGGTGGTGATCGAGGTGGATCCCACGAGGGAAGCGGACCTGAACACTGTCGGCGCGTTGCACGTTATGGGATCAGCGCTGGAAGATTCGGTGCTCGAGGATGCCGGGATCGGTTCGGCCCGCGCGATAATCGTCGCAACCGGATCGGATGCGGACAATGTGTACATCACGCTTTCAGCGCGCGAGAAGAATCCGAAGATTCTCATCTACGCCCGCGGCGACTCGGATGCGGGGCTGCGGCGGCTCCGGTTGGCGGGAGCGGACCAGGTCGTCGCGGCCTATCAATGGGCCGGGATGAGAATCGCGGCGAGCATCCTGCGCCCGTCGGTGGTGGATTTTCTTCAACTCTCCGTGCCCGGCCGTGAGTCCGAGGTCGATCTGGAGGAAATCAGGATCTCGCGCAAAAACCCGGCGGCCGGAATGACCATCGCGGCGGTGGAACGGGAAAATCCGCGGCTTCGGATCGTGGCGTTGAAGAGGAAGGACAAACCGCTCGAGATGATTCCTAGTTCCGAAACGCAGATCGAACCCGATGACTTGCTGGTCGTGATCGGCGAATCGGACAGCCTGAAACGCCTGGCTTCCCTTTGAGTGCAGATTGCTGTTGCACCGCTGCTGATCGCTACCAACCGGCTTCCCCGCGATCAAGACACTCGACCAGTACGAGTTCAACTTCGCCACCGGCGCGCCACGCAAGCAGATCATGGAGCTCGCGAGTCTCGCCTTCGTCGAGCGTGCCGAGAACGTCGTGTTCCTCGGTCCATCAGGGGTGGGCAAGACCTACCTCGCGAGCGCGCTCGGCTATCTCACCACCCAGAAGGGTTACAAGATCTGTCCCCTCTCAATTTGAATTACCAACCTTAACCCCCATTGGCGGACCGATGTAGCTCCTGGACACGACCGTGAAAGCCCTAACGTGGTGCTTCCAGGTACTCTCGGATTGCCCGCGCATCCCCGGCCGGCAAGTTCGCGCGCACCCGCATATGCAGCATGATCGTGTCCCACTGGAGCGGTGAAAATTCGCCCGCTGGACGAGCGTTGTGGCAGTAATTGCAGTACACGGGCCACAACCGCGCTCCCTTGCGGAAGAGCTCTCTCTTCTCCGTCGTCGTAGCCGGCTGCTCGGCGGCGCGCAAACCGGTGGAAAGGGCGCCAAGGAGCACTATGGCAATCACCATCGCCTTCAACACTGTGCGCTTCATGTTCGCTCCTCCCGGTGCTCCTTGTAGCGGAAGCCGGCTTTCAGAAACCATACGCAAAAGAGGTGAGAAGCGCGTTGAAGTCCCGCCCTTGGTACTGGATAACGCGCTCGTACTCAAGCTTGATCACCTTTGAAGGCGCCAGCCAGTAGTCCAGCCCGAACGCT
>JBGPNU010000305.1:0-4373 GCA_041487675.1 Binatus sp. (SeqCode) | reverse complement strand
CTACCTGGGGTTATTCCTGATCGGATGCGCGTTTATCGCGTGCGGCATTTTCATATCGTCACTGTGCGAGAGCCAGGTGATGGCGGGAATGGGCACGATCACACTGCTGCTCCTGTTCTGGATTCTCAACTGGAACGAGGCCGCCTTTAACAATTCTTGGCTGGAATTGCTGCGCGCGTTCTCGCTGTTCGATCAATTCGGCAGTTTCGCCAAGGGCGTGATCGATCTCGATCACGTCACCTACTTCATCTTCTTCAACGCGTTCTTTCTGTTCCTGACGCAGCGCTCGATGGAGGCACGCAAGTGGACCGGCCGCCGCTGAACGATTCTTTGCCTTCGAGACGCGGTTCGATCTGGACCAACTACCTGGTCCTCCTCTACACCGTGGTTGCGTTCGGCGCCGTGCTGTTCATCGCCAACGCGATCATTTCCACCCGCAACATCAGATGGGACCTGACCCCCTCCAAGCGATTCTCACTCTCCGAGTTCGACAGGCGGGTGCTGAGCGGGCTCAACCACAACGCAAAGGTGATGGCGTTTGTCAGGACCGAGGACCCCGCCTACCTCGAGCTTGCCGACCTGCTGTTCCAGGCCGCGGCGTTCACTCCGCGCCTGACCTACCAGGTTATCGACGTGAACAAGGCGCCCGGCCTCGCGCGCGAATATGGTGTATCGAGTTACGGCGAGGTCATAGTGGAATCGCAGGGGCGTCGCCGCGACTTCGACAACGCGCGTTCCGATCTTCTGATCCCGGCGATTTTGCAAATCTCGACCGACGTCAACAAGCACATTTATTTCACCATCGGCCACGGCGAGCGCGACGTGTTCGATACCGATCACAACCAGGGCTACTCGCAATGGCGCAACCTGCTCGAACAGAACAACTACGCGATCGACAACGTGTCGCTGTTCGCAAGCGGCGTGCCCGACGACGCGAAGGTGGTCGTGTCGCTCGGGCCGCGCAAAGATTTCCTGCCCGAAGAACTGGCGGCGCTCGCGCGATATCTCGGCCACGGCGGCCATTACATCGCGATAATCGACCCCTTCGGTTCGCCGACGCTGGTCGAATTCGTGAAGAAGTATTACCTCGATTTCATTCCGCAGGTGGTTGTCGATCCCGCCTATCGTCTGACCGCCGGTGAAATTCTCACCACTCAGATTCCGTTGCGCTCGCAGGAAAGTCCGATGAGCCGTTCGATGTCCGCGCCCGCCGTCTTCTCACTCGGACGCGGCGTGATGATCACCGGCGCGGTCGGTGCGAGCGCGCCCGACGGCCTTCGACTCGAGCAGGAGGACAAATTCCTGTCCTCGTCGCACGAGAGCTGGGCGTCGAACGATCCCAAGGCGCTGACCACCGGAATCACCGAGTACCAGGCGGGCCGCGATACCAAGGGTCCAATTCCGGTTGCCTCCGAGGTCGATTTCGCGCCGGTGGCCACGCCGCATATTCCGGTGACGCAGATGACGCGCGTGGTGGGCATAGGCAGTTCCGCATTCGCCTCGAACCAGTTCATCGAGATGCTCGGGAATCGCGACCTTGCGGTCAGCTTGATCAATGAGTTGGCCGGCGACGAGATGCTGATCGCGAGCCGCGAACGGCTCAACAAAAGCGAAACCGCCGCCTTCTACATCAGCGACCAGGAGGCGCGCCACCTGCTGGTCCTCGGATCGATCGTCGAGCCGGCCATCCTGTTCCTAATAGCGATTACGGTGTTCATGCGCAGGAGGTTCTTTACTTGAGAGCGCGCCCCGCAATTCTCTATACGATCATCTTTTTCATCCTGCTGCCGATATATTTCTGGAGCCAGCCGACGATAAAGCCCTCGGTTGCGCTCGAGCGGGAGAAGCAGGAGAGCCTGCTCAAGCTGAGCGGCGGTATCGATGCGATCACGGTTTCGAGCGGTGCCGAGTCTCTGCGCTTTCAGAAGACTTCTGACGGCAAGCAGTACCAGCTCGTCGCGCCAGCGGGAAAATTCATACCGCAGGACCTGATGAATGCGATGGTGGGGCTGCTGCTTAGCGCGAAGTCGGTCGAAGTCGTCTCCGAAAACTCAAATGACCTCGCGCAGTTTGGACTCGATCATCCGAAGGCCGAAGTGATAATCGAGGCGCCCGGCAAGCCGCAACCGATCAAGCTCGCGTTTGGCAACGAAAACCCGACCCATACCGCCATCTACGCGCAGATCGAGGGGCAGCCCAAGGTTTTTCTGCTCGGCCAAAACCTCGAGTACTACCAGTCGCTGATGTTCCAGTGGATCGAGGGCAAGCAGGGCAAAAACGCCTGAACAAACTCGCCTGGCCAACCCGCGACTCAGGGAGTCGCGATTCCCTTTTCCGCCACCAGCCGCTCCAGCGCGCGAAGGAAATGCTCGTAGTACTCGCCATGGTCCGAAGTGCCGTCGCGCGCGCGAATACGATCCGACGCGCGGACTTCGGCAATCAAGCGGTCGCGAAATTCATCCCAGGTGAACAGACCTGATTCGGAAAGTTTCAGCGCGATTGCGAAAGCGCGGGCTTCCCACGGCGCACTGAAAACATGTTCCGGGTTAAGGCGCGCCGACTCGATCAATTTGTTCAGCGCCGCGGTGCTCATGCGCGCATCCGCTTCGCGCCGGCGCGCACCGGCGGCGCGATCTTCTCGACCCCGACCATCGAGTCGCGCGTTACGATCGCCGCGAGTTCGTCCTCGCTCATTGCGTCGGTTCCGTTCGGGCGCTGCGGGATTACCAGGTAGCGAATCTCCGCGCTCGAATCCCACACCCGGACCTGTACCTCGGCGCCGAGTTCGAGTCCGAAGTCTTTCAACACGCCGCGCGGATCGCTCACCGCCCGCGATCTATACGCGAAGCTCTTGTACCAGACCGGTGGCAGCCCCAGCACCGGCCACGGGTAGCATGAGCAGAGCGTGCATACGACGAGATTGTGAATCCGATCGGTATTCTCCACTGCAACCAGGTGGCCGCCCTCGGGGCCCGCAAAGCCGAGTTCGCCGACCGCCGCAGTCGCGTTCGCCATCAAGCGCTTTCGATACTCGGGATCTGTCCATGCCCTGGCGACGACCCGCGCGCCGTTGCGCGGCCCGACTCGCGTCTCGTAGGCATCGACGATCGCGTCGAGCGCACTCGGATCGAGCAGGCCTTTTTCTGTCAGGATTGCTTCCAGAGCCTTCACCCGCGCGGCCGGTCCGCTCTCATCGGCATTATGATGGTTCCCGCTCATCTTTCCCTCTTCATCTGCGCGTTGCGCGCTTCGCTGTCACTCGCCTGCGCCGCCGCGGCTTCGAGTCCGCGTCAATCGGTTCGAGATAGTCTTCCCACAAATCGACCAGGACGCGTTCGCGGCTGCTCGCGGATTTCCCCCACAGCTCGCGCGCGTCGAACCCGACCGAATAGCAATGCTGCGGCTTGGTTCCTGCGTGATGCGCGTTGGTGTCGGGAAAAACGAACACACCCCAGTCACGCGCGATGACGCCGCGCTTGCCGCGAGCATAGCGCGGGAGGCGCGTGTGTCCCGACGGATTGAAATTGCGCGCGCGCACCCGATCGCCCCTGGCAAAGCGCGCCCGCGGCGATTTCGCTCCCGGCTTTTCCTTGATCGGATCGGGCCCGATCGTGCGCATCCCGGCCGCTATCTGCGCGCGAACGATCTCTGCCGAGCCATCCTGCTTCGCGATGAGTTCTTCGCGCGTGATGACGCCGCGCTCGACGAGCAAGATCTCGACCGCGGCAAGCCATCGTTCGTAATAACTCGACGCCAGATATTGGCCGGGCGGAATCCGCTCGATCGCGTGACGAAACTCGTCAATGTTGACCCGCGCCACGTTCATCGCGACATTCATAAGCGCGAATACACGCCGCTCCCAGTCGGCATGAAAGACCGGTTCCTTCGCCTCGCGGACAACCGGGCCGAAGCCGTCCATCCCGCCCATGTCATGTATGCCGTTCATCGCGACTCTATATTCATCGTGAGGATGCCCGGGATTATCGTCGAAGCCCGTTGGCGCGAGCAAGCAGCTTCCGCGACAGAAGAGGTCGATGATCGTCGCAGGAGGATAATTTATCGACTCTTGATAGGTTTTGTATGGCTATGATAGCCTCCAGACGCGCGATGAAAACCGAGACGCAATCTCGCCAGCCGCAAACCCAATGGCCTTTCGATCTTCGGGTTTTTGCGATCCTCGCCGGACTATGGGCGATTTGCCTGGTGATCCGCGCGTTTGTGCATCCAGGTGAAATTGCAGTCGTCGATCCGGTCCAGACTGTCTTCGGTGGAGTTCGGTTCGACGGCGACGCCGCGCGCATCGTGCTGATCGTCGAGGCGGGGATCTTCGCGACGATTGCGATCGGAATTCTCGCGCAGCGGCGATGGGGGCT
>JBGPNU010000304.1:0-4395 GCA_041487675.1 Binatus sp. (SeqCode) | reverse complement strand
GCTGCCCGGCAAGATGAACGTGATGCTGGTCGATACGGTCGGATTCATCCATCGCTTGCCGCATATGCTGATCGACGCATTCAAGGCGACGCTCGAAGAGGTGCGGACCGCGACGATGCTGTTGCATGTCGTCGATGCGAGCTCCCGGCTCGCCGCCGAGCGGATGACGATTGTCGATGAAGTTCTGAATGAAATCGGCGCCGGTGCGGTGCCGCGGCTGGTCGTCATGAACAAGGCCGACCTGCTCGAAAACCCGCCGAATCGAAACGGCGCGCACGATACGGTTTCCATTTCGGCGCTGAAGAACAAGGGGCTCGACGAGCTGCTCGACGCGATCGCGCGCCATTTCGGCGGCTCGCGCGAGGAAGTATCGGTCACGTTGCCGGCTGGGCGCGGCGACCTGGTCGCAATGGCGCGGCGGGACGGAGAAGTGCTAAGCGAGGAATATAGCGACGGCGTGGTTTCGATGCGGGCTCGCGTCAGCGCGCCGGTAGCGGGGCGTTTGCGCAAAGCCGCGAACAATGGAGGCTGACCGCTCGGAGCGATTGATCCACGATGGCAGCGTCGTCACAAAAGACCATTCACGCGGTTCCCGGCAAACTGCCCGCGGCATCGTACGGCCATCTGCTGAATCTGCCCAACTTCCTGACCCTGTGCCGGCTCGGTTCGATTCCGATTTTTCTGACCTTCCTCACCCGCCAGCGTTACACCGCCGCGCTTTACGTCTTCGCGGCCGCCGCGGTGACCGATGGGCTCGACGGCACGGTAGCCAGATGGTTCGACTCGCGCACCGAGCTGGGCGCTTTTCTCGATCCTTTCGCCGACAAGTTGATGCTCGTGTCCGCGTTCGTGGTTCTGACGATTGACGGCCAACTGCCGGGCTATCTGCTGAGCGTGGTTGCGATCCGCGACATCGTAATTGTCGTCGGCTACCTGATGATCTCGTTCTTCACCGGTGAGCGGGTGCCGGTTCGGCCGAGTTATCTCGGCAAGTCGAGCACGTTTTTGCAGCTCGCGTGCGTGATCGCGGTGCTGGCAAGAGCCGGTAACTACTGGCCGGTTTATTTCAACGCGCTGCTCATCGTGACGGTGGCCATCACCGCCTTGTCGTTCGTGCATTACATGTATCGCGGACTGGTGTGGCTGCGATCGCGCGAGCCCGAGATGTTCGCGTAGAGAAATCCGTTTCAGACAATCACTTTGGCGGCGCGCAATTCCTCGACTTGGGTACGCTCGATGTCCGCTTCGCGCAAAATCTCGTCGGTATGCTCGCCGAGCTTCGGTGGAACTCGCCACATCTTCATCGGCGTTTCGGTGAACCTCGCGCCCGGACTCACAGTCCGCACCATGCCCGCCGTTGGATGCTCATAGACCGAGAAGCTTTCGTTTTCGACGATTTCCGGATCCTGCAACAGCGTCTCATAGTTGTGGACCGGACCGCATGGGACGTCAGCCTTCTCGATGATGGCGAGCCATTCGGCGGTGTTTTTTTCAGGGAATAGTTTCGCAAGGCTTCGCATCAGATTGCGTCCACGGTCGGCGCGATCGGAGGTCTCCGGCCACCATTCGGGATGCCCGACCGCTTCGGCCAGCCGCTTCGACTGCTGGTCGGTGAACGGCGCGATAGTGAGCCATCCGTCTTTGGTCCTGAAGGGATCGAGCGTGGTGCTCTTGGGCGCGAGATGCTTGAACTCGTCCTCGGGGAGCAGCGTGTAGCCGTAGATCGAATCATTAGCCGTGAAAGCCATCATCGCTTCCAGCATCGGCACCTTGATGTACTGGCCGACGCCCCTGGCGCGGGCGGCATGCAAGGCGCTCACTATCGCCAGAGCGGCCGTCATGCCGCTGACCTTGTCGGCCAACGCCATCTTGACCGCAGTCGGCTGACCGGCCTTGAGACCCTGGACGTAGGCCATACCCGAGTACCCCTGGATGACGGGATCGTAGGCGGGAAAATTTGCGTAACGGCCCTTGGGCGGAAAGCCGCAGATCGAGCAATAGACCATTTTGGGATTGGCGCGGCGGATATCCGCATAGCCGATTCCGAGCCGCTCGGCGACGCCCGGACGATTGTTCTCGACCAGTGCATCGGCCTTCACGGCGAGGCGGCGGACCAGGTCGCGGCCATGCTCCTTCTTGATGTCGATAACGATACTGCGTTTGTTGCGGTTGAAGTTGAGGAACGCGGCCGTGAGCCCGCCGCGCTGAGGGCCGACATTGCGCCGCATCGAATCACCCTCGGGCGGTTCGATCTTGATCACGTCGGCCCCGAGATCGCCGAGCAGCTGTGTGCAAAACGGCCCCGAAATGACGGCGGTCAGGTCAAGAATGCGAAAACCTAAAAGAGGTCCATCAGCCATAAGAACTTCCTTCAAGCGCGTGGGCTCGGTTGCGAGAGATAATAGCCGCGTTGGCGCGAAGAGTCACGGCGCGCGCTGCCCAATGCGGTCTTGATCAGTTATCGAACTGAATCTGGATTCAGGGCGACAGTATCTTAAGCTTGCGCGCCGCGCGACCATGAGATTCACGGGCGTGCGCATCGCGGGACGCAGTCGAAAAGCTTGAGTCAGTTCGCCGGAGGCTTCGGAACGGTCGTGCCGAAGGCAACCTTTAGATCGTCGCCGTTGAACGGATAGACGTGAGTCATCCATCCGAATGCCTGCGGAAGAAAATGGCCGCCCGCGGCTTCGCAATCGGCGGCGTCGGCGATTTTGCCGGTGAATCCGAAACGACCGTCGGCCATAAAACCCAGGCGCCGGTTGAGGCCGGGCGCCGCCGGACTCGCCCCCACCGGCATCATGCCGGGCATATCGGTCCGCGTCTCGCCGATTTCGCCGCGGAGCAAATCGTTCAGCGTGATCCCTTTGGGCAGGCAGATGTTCGTGTGGGCGTGCCAGTGCCCGACGCTTAGCGGAATCAGGGCGTCGAGCCGCTCCGGCGTGGAATCGGGGGGCGCACTATACATCGCGCCGACCAACACATAATTGCCTCTTGAATTCTTCACATACAGAAGCGAGCCGGGACGAGCCGGACTGAAATGGCCGGCGTATTCATCCGCAGCCGCCGAGTAGTCGGTGAAATGATAGACGTCTTGTGGCACCGTCGGCAGAAAGATTTTATAGCCCTGGTCGAGCGCGACCTGCGAATCGCGATAGTCGGACAACACCCGGCGCAGCGTATTGAGCAAATCGCGCGCGCGCTCGATATCGGCGGGAGTCTCGGGGCGCGACGGCGTCATCACCATGTGCGCGTCCATCGCCATACGCGCGCCCATCGCATTGGGCGCTGACGACACTTCGTGGCCGTCCATATTACCCATCGCGGCCATGTCATGCGCAGAGGCGGGCGCGACGGATCCGGTGAGCACCGCCGATGCGATCGCAAGCATGGCGGTCATGCGTCCGAGCTTGTTCATATGATCCGGTACCTGATTTTTCATCGTAGCCTCGCGTGTTTCAATGCCGGCAATTCGCTCCGCACCCGATCCTGGTACTCGAGATCGATTGGCGCTATCACGACTCCTTCCTGATCGGCGGCGCGCGCTAGCACGCGTCCCCATGGATCGACAATCATCGAATTTCCGTAGTCACTGTAACCATAGAGATTGGGGCCGAACTGGGCGGGTGCGATCACGTAGGCCTGATTTTCGATCGCGCGGGCGCGCACCAGCGGCTCCCAATGCGCTTCACCGGTTGGGAAGGTGAATGCGCTCGGCAGCATGATTATCCGGGCGCCGGCGAAGGCCAGGCGCCGGTATAGTTCCGGAAAGCGCAGATCGTAACAGATGCTGAGTCCGATCGCGCCGAGCGGAGTCTCGGCGCAAACCACATCGGCGCCGCCGAGCCTGGAATCCGATTCGCGCACTGTCACGCGGCCGGGAAGATCGACGTCGAAGAGATGAATCTTGCGATAGACGGCGATTCGCCCGCCGTCCGGACCAAGCAGCACCGAGGTGTTGTAAGATCGCGAGGAGTCGTCGGCCCGCTCGGTGATCGATCCGGCTACGATATGAATCCGCAGTTCGCGCGCGAGGCGCGACATAAGGCTGAGCGATTCACCGTCGAGAGTTTCTGCCGCCGCGGCCTGCTCGCTCCGCTTGCCGCGCCAATTGAAAACTTCGGGCAGTGCTACCAGGTTCGCGCCGCGCGCCGCGCCGACGCGGACGAGCCGCTCCGCGCGCTCCAGGTTCGCCAGTTTGTCGGCGCCGGCGGTCATCTGGATTGCTGCTGCCAGGTAGGTCATCGGGTAGGTCATGGCGAGGTTCCCGTCCGGCATTATGACGCTTTCGATTGCGCGTTAGTAGCGGGGAGTTGACGGGTCGGCGCTCTCAGACCATGCGTCGATTCCGCCCGCCAGGTTGAGGATGCGTTCGAAACCCATCCGCGCCAGATACAT
>JBGPNU010000303.1:0-4403 GCA_041487675.1 Binatus sp. (SeqCode) | reverse complement strand
TTCTTCGCTTCGCCGGCGGCAACGATTTCCACGAAGGCCACCTCCATCCATTCTATTACATGGAACTGGCTTTGCTCGCGGGCTTTATGCCCTGGACGATTCTGCTGCCGGTCGTCGCAATTCAAACCGCACGACAGCCGCGCGCGCTCGACCCGCGTCTAAAGTACATCCTGGTCTGGTTCATCTCGGTGCTCGTCTTCTACAACTTCCCGCAAAGCAAACGCGGCGTGTACCTCTTGTGTCTGTATCCGGCTTTCGCCACGCTCGTCGCAATTTATGTATGCGACGCAGTCGCACGTCCCGAGTCCGCGCGCACCTGCGTCCGCTGGATGATTAGATTGTCCGGCTTCGCGATGCTGCTGATCGGCGTGGCCGCATTGGTAGCGCTCGCGGTGCTCTTCTTCCGGCCACAGGCGGTAGCCGATCTGCTCGCCGCGATTAACGTGCGCGCCGCCGCCTTTCAGCACGTCTTGAACCGAACCGCCGAAGAGCAATGGTTCGTATCCGCGGCAATGCCGCTCGCGGTAATCGGAGTCGGATGCTTCCTGATTCGCACCCGCCCGCGGATCGAACGAATGGTACTCGGAGTCACGGCCGCGATGGTCTTCATCACGGTCGCGGTCAACGTCGTCGTCGTGCCCGCCATTGCCAACACTCTTTCGCTCAAGGATTTCACCGACCATGCCATGAAAATCGTGGATGGCAATCGGGTCGGCTATCTGGACGCGCTGAATTACGACGTCGCTTTTTACAGCCGCCGCAAAATTCCGATCGCCTCGATGCGAGATCCGAATCTGCCCGAGTACCTGATCGGCTGGCGGAGTCTCTTCGACGCGCTTCCCGAATCCGGGCGCAGCCGCTTCGACATCGTGATGGTCAGCAATCCGACCTCGCTCGACGGCAGCGACGAGATGGTCTTGCTCCGCGAGCGCCCGACCTCAAGCAAGCCGCTGCCCAAACCCGCTGACGGCTATATCGAGGCAATGGCGCTCGCGCCTCGATAATAACTACGACATCTTTTCCCGACGAATCTCTGCGACCGCGCTCACCAGCCGCGGCAGTACATCCGCCGCCCCGCCGCGCAGGCTCACGTCGCATATCCGCGTGATTTCCGAGTCATAAAGATTTACTTCGATCAAAATTCCGCCGCGCTGCTTCACTTCGAGTGCGAACCCCGCCGCCGGATACACCGTCGCTGAAGTTCCCGCCACGATCACCAGGTCCGCACGCGCCGAATGTTCCACGCACATGTTCAGCACGTCGATCGGAATCGGTTCACCAAATGAAACCGTGTCACTTTTCAGCAACCCGCCGCATCGCGGACACTCGGGCGGCAGCTTTTCGAGGCTGATCGCGTCTCGATGAAAACGCGCGGTGCAATCGAGGCATCGAATCAATGTCCAGTTGCCGTGGATTTCCGCAAGCGCTTTCTGTCCCGCCTGCCTGTGCAGGTCATCTATGTTTTGCGTAATCACAAAGCGCAAAATTCCCAACCGCTCCAATTCGGCCAGCGCGAGGTGGCCGGGGTTCGGCTTCGCGACCGTGAGCGGCTTGAAGAGTTCGTCGTTGCGCTTGGTGAGCCGCTCTTCCCATGCCTTCTTCGGATCGGCCATGAAGCGCTGGAAGCCATTCATCGGCGGCTCGCCATACTTGGTCCATAGCCCACCCGGCCCGCGAAATGGCGGGATTCCGCTCTCGACCGACATCCCCGCGCCGGTTAGCGCGATCGGATATCGCGCGTCCATGATCAAGCCGGCGGTTTCCCGAATTGTTTGGTCGCTCGCCCTCTCCGCTCGCTCTGCCATCGTGAATTCGCCCTCCACGCACGGAATCTTGGGCCTGCTATGTGACGATGCAGGAAATAAATGTGAACGCGTACATGGCAACGCCACCCTGCTCCGCCCTAAGCGTAAATGCGCCCGAAACGACCGAATCATTCGCGACCAAATTGTACATCCTCGGCCGATCGACCGTGATAAAGCCGCGCCCGCCATCGAACTTGACATCGTCGCCGGCACGCTGCACGCCGTCGAGCACGATCTCCATGCGAACGCTCGCGCCCGCCGGCGGCGCCATGACGAGGTTGACGTCTTTGGCGGTGTACCTGAGCGAAATCGCAGCGCCCGGCGCCTCGGCGCGCGCAGCCTCCTGCTCGACGCGCCATCGTCCGGCGAGATAACTCATGCCCTCCATGTGCGGCCCGATATCGCGATAGTCATGCGGCCTGTCCCGCACCACGCCTTCAGGATTTCCAAATTGTCCGCGCGCGTGTCCGAGATATAGCTCGGGCGTAACGCGGTAGCAGACCGCACCGGGACGATCGCTGTCGCGCACCGGTTCCATCGGCGGCGGTAAGCTGCGGGCAGGATTCAGTTCGCGGATCAATCCCTGAATAGCAACTTCGCTTTCCCGGTACGAACCTTCGCCGAAGTGGTAGTAGCGGATGCGTCCCTTGGAATCGACTAGGTACTTGGCCGGCCAGCACCGATTCGAGTACGCGCGCCAGATTGCGTATTCGTTGTCCAACACGATTGGGTATTCGAGTCCGAAGCGCGCCGCCGCTTCCGCGACATGAGATCTCTCGCGTGCAAACGAGAATTCCGGCGCGTGCACTCCGACGATCACAAGCCCGGACTCGGTGTATCTACGACTCCATCCCACCACGTATGGCAGCGTGCGGATACAATTGACGCAGGTGTAGTCCCAGAAATCCACCAGCACGACCGCTTTGTCGCGCAGATCCTTGAGAGTGACCGGGCCATGCTGAATCCATTGGCCGCCTTCGAGTTCGGGCGCCAATACTGTCTCGGAAATTTGAGGCATCTAAATCTCCCGCTCCAACTTCGGATTCACGCCCCTTTGCGCGGAGCGTAGCATAGCCTCGCTTTCAGCCATAAGCGCATTTGACGCTTCACGATTCGCGCGCTACTGAAAGTCACTGTGTCTGAGTCTCCGGTGAAAGTGATCGCGATCGAATCGCCAGCGGACATGGCGCGCGCCTATGCGATTCGGCGCCGCGTCTTCATCGAAGAGCAGCGCGTTCCCGAAGAGATCGAAATGGACGCCGACGATGCGCGCGCGTTTCATGCGCTCGCGACTCTGGGCGGCGACGCAATCGGATGCGGCCGGATGCTCGACCACGGCGAGGAAGTGAAGATCGGCCGCATGGCCGTGCTGCCTCCACTGCGGGGGACCGGAGTCGGCCGTGATATTCTCCGCTTTCTGATGGATCGCGCGCGCGCACGCGGTTTCCGCAAAGCGATCCTGCACGCGCAACTATCAGCCGAGGGCTTCTACTTGAAAGAGGGTTTCACGCCGGTTGGCAGCGTCTTCGACGAAGCCGGCATCGTGCATCGCAAAATGGAAAAGTTTCTCTAGATAAGGCTTGCCGCGAAGTCTTCGATCACGCGCGCGACCGCGTCGGGCTTCTCGAGCAGAACATGATGATGCGCGTCGGGAATCGTTACCACTCGCACCTGCGGATTCGCGATGCGCGCAGACTCCGCCCCTTCAGCCGTCATGATTTTGCTCCGCTCCGCGCGCACCAGCATCATCGGCATCCGAATCTCTTTGATCGTGTCGAGCACCGCGAGCCCGTCGCCGCTCAAAAAACTCTCGCGATCGAACTTGAGCGTCCATCGCCCGTCTTCGGTTCGCGCGAGGCTTTTTTCCGCGATCTCATGCAGTACCCTGGTCGCGATTCCGCCCTCATCCGGCATCAGCCGAAAGCGCGCCTTCGCAGTGTCGAGATCGGGATAGGTCACAAGAGGCAGTGCCTTCAGCCGGCTCAGATAGCGGTCACGCCCGCGACTCGACGTGATTGCGATGTCGATAGCCATCACCCCGCGAGCAGCCTCGGGGCTCCGGCGCGCAAACGCGAGCACGTTAAGCCCGCCCATACTGTGACCGACAACCACCGGCTTCTGGCGGCCCGCGGCCGCGTGCTCGACGAACCTCGCCAAATCGTGGGCGTAGTCGAGCGGCGAGTACGCCGGCGGCCGCGCCCATTCGCTATCGCCATGCCCGCGCTGATCGAGCGCGAGCAGCCGAAACTCCGGCGCAGTCGCGCGCGCCACGGGATCCCACCACCATGCATTCGCGGAGTTGCCATGCAGCAGCACAATCGTCCGCGCTGCATCGGGATTCCACTCCAGGTAATGCAAGCGTGGCGAACCTTCGAGCAGATGGCTGTGCGGCGCCGTCATTTCAGATCTTTAAAAAAATCACGCAGAGCCGCGATCAGCCCTGCCGGATTATCCAACATCGCGTGATGATAGGAATCGTCGATCTCCGCGAGCCGCCCATTGGGCAGCGCCGCGACCATCTTTTTCGCAGCCTCGCGATCGAGCATGGGACTCCTGGTGATCTTCACGACCAGCGACGGGCACGCGATTCGATGCAGC
>JBGPNU010000302.1:0-4485 GCA_041487675.1 Binatus sp. (SeqCode) | reverse complement strand
GGACGCTCGCAGCGCGCGTGCGAGATGCTCGAGGAGGCCGGCTATACCGATCTCACCAACGTGGTCGGCGGCTTTGGCGGCCAGCGCGACGCGTCGGGGCAGGTCGTCGTGACCGGATGGAAGGACGCGAATCTCCCGGTGACGACCGAACTCGGCGATGCGAGCTACCAGGCGCAACGCAAAAAGGCGGGCGTGTAATGGCGATACGCCTGACCCGGATTTACACCCGCACCGGAGACAAAGGCCTGACCGCGCTGGTCGGCGGAAAGCGCGTGCCCAAGGAAAGCGGGCGGCTGGAGGCATATGGAACGATCGACGAGCTGAACGCGATCATCGGTATCGTTCGCACCTACCTGCCGGAATATTGCAGTGGGTTCGGCAACGACTTCGAGTCGTATTCGGAGAGCCTGAGACGCATTCAGAACGAACTGTTCGACGTGGGCAGCGAACTCGCCACGCCGCCTGATTTTACATACCCGCAGATGCACAAGATTGGCGCCGGCGAAGTAAAAAAGCTCGAAGCCGAGATGGATGCGATGGAGAAGGAGCTCGAGCCGCTCAAATCCTTCACGCTCCCGGGCGGCGGAGTAATTAACGCGTTTCTGCATCAGGCGCGCACGGTGTGCAGGCGTGCGGAACGGGTATGCTGGCGGCTCAGGCGCGAAGAAGACATCAGCGACCAGCTCATCATTTATGTCAACCGGCTGAGCGATCATCTGTTCGTGCAGTCGAGATGGGTCGCCAAGCGCCTCGGGGAGCCGGAGTTTCTGTGGGATCGCGCGCTTCGGATCGAGGAAGACGAGCAAGCCGCGCGGCAGGGGCCATCGCCCCCGGCGCATGCCCCTGCACCCAAGCGACGAGGGAAGCAATAGATGAACTGCGTACGGACTGTCGCTCGCGATGCATCATGGCGTGCTCACGGGGGGAAGTCCTGATCAGAGAGGAAAATCGCGATGGCTGAAGCCGAGAAAATTTATCTCCGCCAGACGCAAATCGGGCCGATGGCGAACTACGTGTACCTGGTTGGCGATCCGGTCACGCGAAAGCTTGCGGTTGTGGATCCGGCGTGGGATATCGACACGATTCGGAACTACGCGGAGCGCGAAGGCTACGAAATCGACAAAATCCTGCTCACGCATTACCATCCTGACCATCTCGGCGGCCGGATGATGGGTCAGAATATCGAGGGCGCCGCCAAGCTGCTCGAGAGCGTGAAGGCCAAGGTCTATGTCAACAAGCACGAAGCGGATGGCGTGAAACAGGTGTCGGGCCTCTCGGACTCCGACCTGGTCAAAGTAGATGCTGGCGACACGGTCAAAGTCGGAGAGCTCGAGGTGAAGTTCCTGCACACGCCGGGGCATACGCCGGGGTCGCAATGCTTTCTCGCCGAAGGCAATCTGATTTCAGGCGACACGCTGTTCGTGAACTCGTGCGGACGAGTCGATTTGCCGGGGTCCGATCCGGAACAGATGTATCACAGCCTGAACGACACGCTGCGAAACCTCGACGACGCGACGGTTGTGTATCCCGGACATGCTTACTCGCCGGAATCACAAACGACAATCGGCGAGCAGAAGCGGCACAACATGTACATGCGATTTCCGACCCTCGACGATTTCCTGGACGCGATGGGCTACGCGCGCCGGTAGCCGGCGCGGATGGCGGGCAGTTTCGGAGTTGAATCGAACGATCGTGGCGCCTCGCGAAGTGCCTCGCGAAGACTCGCATAAGCCCGCCGCTGAAGCCCAGCGGTTGCGCGACGAGATCGATCGCCACAACTATCGCTACCACGTTCTCGACGATCCGGAAATTTCCGACGCCGAATACGACAAGTTGATGCGCCGGCTCGAGGCGCTCGAACTCGCGAATCCCGAGCTTGTCACGCCCGACTCGCCGACCCAGCGCGTCGGTGCGGCGCCGAGCGAAAAATTCCGCGTGGTGGCGCATCGAAGACCCATGATGTCGCTCGGCAACGCGATGGACGCCGCGGAGATGCGCGAGTTCGACAAGCGCGTCAAGCGGATGCTGAAATCCGACGCCGATATCGAGTACGTTGCCGAGATCAAGCTCGACGGTCTCGGAATCGAGCTGGTTTATGAAGACGGACTGCTGACGGTCGGCTCGACGCGCGGCGACGGAACCAGCGGCGAGGACGTCACCCAGAATATCCGGACGATCAAGAGCGTGCCGCTGCGGCTGCGAGCGCCCGAGCGCGGGGTGATTCCGCGCCTGCTCGAAGTGCGCGGCGAAGCGATCATGCCGCGCGCGGGTTTCCAGAAGCTGAATCGAGGCCGCGAGGAAGCGGGCGAACAAGTGTACGCCAACCCGCGCAACGCGGCGGCGGGATCGCTCCGACAGCTCGATTCGCGAATAACCGCGTCGCGGCCGCTCGACGTTTTTCTTTATTCGCCCGGCGTGATCGAAGGTATCGCGTTCAAGTCGCAGTGGGATTTTATCCAAGGTATCAGAGCGCTCGGACTCCGGGTGAATCCGCTCACGCGAGTCTGCAACGGCGTCGAGGCGGTGCTGGACTACTGGAACGAGATCACCGAGCGACGCCATGGTCTCGACTACGAAGCCGACGGCGTGGTCGCCAAGGTCAACTCTTATGCGCTCCAGGAGCAGCTCGGCGAAGTCTCGCGCTCGCCACGCTGGGCCATCGCCTACAAGTTCAAAGCGCAGCAGGCTGAAACAGTTATCGAACGAATCGAGGTGCAGGTCGGCAGGATCGGATCGTTGACGCCGGTTGCAAAACTCCGCCCGGTGCAACTTGCGGGCGTGACCATCGCGAACGCATCGCTGCATAACCTCGACGAAATTCGCCGCAAAGATTTCCGCGAGCGCGATACCGTGCTGATCGAGCGCGCGGGCGATGTGATTCCATACGTGGTTCGGGTCACCAAGGAAGCGCGTCCACGCTCGAAACAATTCGAGATGCCGGCGCATTGTCCGGAATGCGGCGCGGCGATTGTGCACGAGGAAGATGAGGTCGGTTACTTCTGCGTGAACGCGAACTGTCCGGCGCGGATGCGCGAGTCGATTCGCCATTTCGCGTCGAAGAGCTGCCTGGATATCGAAGGGCTCGGCGACAAGCTGGTCGGGAATTTGATCGAAAGCGGGATGGTGAAAGAGCTGGACGATCTGTTCGGGCTTAAGCGCGAGCAAATCGCGGAACTGGAGCGGATGGCGGACAAGAGCGCGCGCAACGTGATCGATGCGATCGCGGCCGCGCGCAAGACGTCGCTCGACCGGTTTATCAACGGGCTCGGAATTCGCCACGTCGGCGAGCATACGGCGCGTCAACTGGCGCTGAAATTCCACACGATGCGGGCGCTCGTGGAGGCTAGCGAGGACGACCTGCTCGGGGTGCGGGATATCGGCGCCGAAGTCGCGCACAGTATCCGCGAGTACTTTGACGAGCCGCGAAATCTGAAAGCGGTCAAGCGCCTGATCGAGATTCTGGAGGTCGAAGCAGTCGCCGAAGTGCAAGGACGAGGCGCGCTCCGCGACAAGACGTTCGTGCTGACCGGGACGCTCGATTCGATGACCCGCGAGGAGGCCGAGCGCAAGATCATGGCGGCGGGCGGCCGCGTTACGTCGTCGGTCAGCCGCAAGACCGACTTCATTGTCGCGGGTGTGGAGGCCGGCTCGAAGTTGAAGAAGGCGAACGATCTTGGAGTGCGAGTCCTCGACGAAAAGGGATTGATCGCGATTCTGGCGGGCGATTGAGATTGACCGGCAAGATCGATGGCGAGATCGAAAGCGAAATCTACGGAAAATCCGATGGAAACCGGACGCGCCAGGATCCGTCTCGTCATCAGCGGGCGAGTGCATGGCGTCGGATTTCGATTCAGCGCTTATGACGAGGCAATAAACCTTGCGCTCGCCGGATGGGTCCGCAACCTGGCCGGCGGAGAGGTCGAAATAATCGCCGAAGGGCGCCGCGAGAACCTGAAGATGCTCGTCGCATGGGCGCATCGCGGTCCATCGTCGTCGCATGTAACCGACGTACGCGAAGAGTGGCTCGATTTCACGGGCGAATTTACCGAGTTTCGGATTCGATGAGGATGCTTCTGGAAAAGGGTAGGTCGGGGAAGGAGAGAATCGAAAACCGAAACCTCACGCATCGCCCCCGGCGCATGGTTTCGGACTTCCCGTCTTAATCACACAGGAAGCGCGAAACCCAGTGTGGGTTTCGCTCACTCTGTTCCGTTCGTGCTGTTCCTCTCCTGGTAGCGCGTCGCAGGGAGACCGGGCTATCTTGCGCGCTTTTTCGATCCCGGCATTCGCTCGCGTTTGATCGGGTCGGACACATTCGGGGCACAATTTTTCGGACGCCCGCCCCGTACGGCTTAACGACCCGAGCGGGATGGAGTGGCGCGCCTCAAGAGAATTGCTTTCTATCGGTTAACAGAGTACCTACCGCCGTATTGGGTCAAAGCGCTTGAAAGCTTGGGGTCTATTTGTGACTACGGTGCTCTTGCT
>JBGPNU010000301.1:0-4562 GCA_041487675.1 Binatus sp. (SeqCode) | reverse complement strand
TCCACTTCGTCGCCGATCGGCAGATAAAACGGCGCCGCCGCCGGATCGAGGTGCCGTACCTCCGGTCCTTCAGCCTGCAGCCTGGTGTCGAACTTTTTTAACTCAATCCCCATCGGTTCCTTCTGGCGGACGGATTACAACGTCTAGGGCGCGATTCTAAGGGACTTTCGCGCAACCATTCAAGGCAAAGCAGGGGCCAGCCGCTCACGCGCGACGCTGCTGATAGGTCGCAGTGCCGTCGCGATTGTCCTTGACCTCGTACCCGCGAGCCTCCAATTCCTTGCGCAGTTGGTCCGCGAGTGTGAAGTCTTTCGCCTTCCGGGCAGCCGCGCGATTATCGATCAGTTGTTGTATGTCCGTCGGAACCTCGGCCGCGCGCGCCGATTCGCGATGCTTTTCCAAATCGAGTCCCAGCACTGCATCGAGCGCCCGGATCGTCATCCATGCGTCAAAATCCTTGCGTCGGTACGCCTCCGCGATCAGTTCCCGAGCGATCGCCAGCGCTTGCGGCGTATTCAGATCATTGTTGATCGCGCCGTGGAAGCGCTCGTAGTACTCCGCCGCCCAGCCCGGGCTCTCGATTCCGTCCGCCGCCGACTCCGCCGGAACGTTGCGCGCGAACTCCCGAAAATAATCCAGATTGCGCTGCGCCGCGCGGATCGCCTCGTCGTTGAAGACGATCTCCGAGCGGTACTTTGCGCCCAGGCAGAAGAGCCGAAACGCAAGCGGATCGATTCCCGCCGCCGCAAGATCGCTCAGCAGCGGGAACTTGCCCGCGCTCTTGCTGATCTTGGTCCCCTCTTTGCCGGTCAGAAACGCGTTATGCACAAAGTAGCGCACGAACGGTTTATGCGTCGCGCTCTCCGACTGCGCGATTTCGTTCTCGTGATGCACCGGGATGTGATCGATCCCGCCGGTATGAATGTCGATCGTCTCTCCGAGATATTTCATCGACATCGCCGAGCACTCGATATTCCAGCCCGGATAGCCGCGTCCCCACGGACTCTCCCATTGCATCAGATGCCCGGGCTGGTTGAGCACCCACAGCACGAAATCGTGCGGGTTGCGTTTTTCGCGCGAATGCTCCAGGCGCTGGGCCGCATCCTGCTCGTCCAGGCTCTGGCGTGACAGCCGTCCGACCCGCTTCGGCCCGCGATATTTTTCGAGATCGAAATAGACGCCGCTCTTCGTCACGTACGCGAATCCGGCTTCGAGGATTCTCGCAGTCAGCGCGATCATATCTGGAATATGATCGGTCGCGCGGCACAGGTAGGGCGCCCCCGGTAGTACGATATTCAGTTGCGCGCAATCGTGTTTGAACAGTTCCAGATACCGATTTGCGATTTCGAGTGGAGACTTTCCCTCCGCGCGTGCGGTTTTCTCGATCTTGTCCTCGCCCTCATCCACGTCGCCCGTCATGTGCCCGACGTCGGTGACGTTCATCACGTGACGCACCCGATAGCCGTTGAATTCCAGCGCGCGTACGAAGCTGTCGACGAAAATATACGCGCGCAGGTTCCCGAGATGCTGCGGCAGGTACACCGTGGGTCCGCATGAGTAGAGCGTCACGTTGGGCGGATCGAGCGCCTGGAACTCCTCGACCGTGCGGTCGAGCGTATTGAAGATGTGAAACGGCTTCACTACGAGGCGCCGCGCTAATGCGCTCCGGCCGCCGGCGTCTTCAACTTTCCCTGCGCATCGCGAGCGTAGCGCGAGGCCGCGATTCGCTTGTACTGCCAATCCGCCAGCCACGCGTAGGGCGGGATGTACCACAAATACGCGAGATAGCCCTTGAGCCCGCGCTGTAGGCGCAGAATTTCGTTGATCGCGCGAGCGCCGCGGTAAACGCTCCCGTGCTCGTCCACCGCATGCAACTCTTCGAGCAAATTTTCGAGCTTCAAATCGGGAAACTTCGCGCGCACGTCTTCGTCGTGAAGATCGAGCGGCTCGATCAACCCCGAGTTGTCAAATCGGTTGATTCCATCGATGCTCGCGCGGCACATGTCGCACGATCCGTCGTATAAGATCGCGAGCTTGCCCGCCGACGCTTTGCCGGGGCTCGGCGATTCCTCGTGCGCGCTCATTTCTTTTTGCCTCAGCGCCGCGACAACCTCGGGTTCGCACCGCTGCGCCGAAGCCTGCTGTTCTCGGTGTAGATTCGCCATTCATAACCGTCGAGCAAGGAACACCATCCTGCCTCGACCGAGTTCGCCGACTTGGCCAGCGTCGTCCATTGCAATTGACCGTCGGAAAATTTCTTCACCGATACAACTTCGGCCTCGGTCGACTCGCCGCTCGCGTGCGTATATGTCTCGGTCACGCGCACCGATTCCAGGAACGGAAAATATTTGAGCAGCGCCTTGCGGAGCGCTACGTCGAGCGCGTGCATCACGCCGACTCCCGACGCCGCCTCGGTCTCCTCGATGTTGCCGACCCGGATCACCACCGTCGCATCGATGGTCACCTTGCCTTCGTGCAAGTCGTCGATCACGCGCCGTCGCACGATATCGAACGGGGCGACGTAGTCATGCGAGGTCCTTAGCTCCGCCAACTCGCGCGACGCCTGCGGCGGTTCCGCTTCGTAAAAATCTGCCTGCCGTTCAGTAGTCATCGGGAATACCCGCAAGTTCGACCGCAATATAGTTCGATCGATTATCGTAAGGGTGGATGCGGCTTTCAAGGACGAACGGAGTTGCCATAATGGTTGACTTGTGACGCGAATACGCCGAACCTCCGCGATTCAAAATCTTAGGCCTTCGGCAAAGCCGGTTATCCATGCGAAGACTTGCCCGAATTGAAGCACTCGCGATGCGCCCCCTCCTCCTGCTGTCTTCCGCCGTGGCCGTGCGCCTGTTGATAATCGTCGCGGCCGCGATCGCAATGTTCGCGGCGACGCCTCGGACCGCGCGCGCTGCCCAGGTCAGGATTCCGCTGACCATCGATTACATCACGCTGCGCGAGGCGCTGAAGCGCAAACTCTACACCGCGCCCGGCGGACGCGCTCCGCTTTGGAACGGCGCCGACGATTGCCAGTTTCTGTACGCCGAGAACCCCGAGTTCTCGCGCGCCGGCGCCAGCGCCTACGTAAAACTCGAGACCGCCGCCAGCCTCGGACTTGGGCTCGCGGTCTCGAGCCAATGTCTTAACGCGGTCGAGTGGAGCGGCATCGTCGAAGCGCTCGGCACCCCCTACATCGCGCCCGGGCTCAAGCTCAAATTCCATTTCACCGATCTCAATCTTTATGACTCGCAGCATCGGAAGACGATGCTCCTGTCGCAGGGCTTCGACCTGATCAAGAATTATCTGATCCCGCAGCTCGATGCGTTTTCGTATGATCTGAATCCCAGCGTCCAACAACTTTCGGCGCTGGTCGGCGATTCGGCCACGCCCGAGGTCTCGGGCCGCATCCGCGCCGCGATCGCGTCGCTCACCGCCGAGCCGGATATCGCCGCGCTCGACGAAGGGATTCGCGTAACCCTCGTGATGACCGTGCCGGACGCTGCGGTCCCCGGCGCGGACCATTCCGAGGCAACCCCCTCGCCCGCCGAGCTCAAGGCGTTCCAGACCACGCTCGATCAATGGGACGCGTTTTTGGTTTTTGCGGTCAAGCAACTCGGCGACTCGGTCGGCGACAAGCAGTTCCGCGCTCAGTTGCTGAAAATTCTGCTCGACAGCAGGTATCGGCTGGTTCAGGCGCTTCAGCATCCACCGGAAAACGCGGCGCCCGATCCGGTGCGGATTATTTTCCTCGACGAATGGCGTCAGCTTCACGATGCGGTCCGTTCCGCCGCCAGCCGCGGGATGCTCGGCGCCCGCGCGCTCGAATTCCTGTCGTTCATCTCGGCTGGCGACGCGTTGTTTGCGCTCGATCAGGCTGCGCCCGCGCTTGGGATGCGAATTTCGGAGCGCGATCTTCGCCGCCTCGCGCATATCATGGCGCCCGACGCGGCCGGTGACCCGCTCCAGTTCGACTTCCACGAGGATCGCGATCTGAAGAAACTCTTCGCGATACCCGAGCCGCCCGAAAGCCGCGGCCCGCTCGACACCTCGGAAGATGCGCCGCCTGCTCCTCTACGATCACCGGCGCCGCCGCTCGCGCCGCCGACACATTCAACTCCCGGCCCAAGCTCGTTCCTCCTTGAAAACTGGCTCTCGATTTTCTCCCCGCTCGACGCGGCCGCGGCCGACTCTGTAGTAGTGCCGCGCCTTCAGGATGTCGCCGAACGGCTTTTTCGCATCGTCTTGACCGAAGAGAATGCCGCCCGCTATCGCCAGGACATGGCCGTCTTGCTCGATCTCAGCGCCGAGTACACGCTCGGCGACGGCGAAGTCGATGCGGCCAACGGCGCGATGTACGTCGTTCTGATCAAGAGCACCGCGTGGCAGGAAAGCTGCTGGCGTCAATTCAGAAAGGTCGGCGCGCATGTGCGATGGCTCGAATCGCCGACCGGCGACATCGGCCTGATGCAGGTGAACAAACACATCTGGCGCGGCTTTTTCAGTCTCGAGCGGCTCGAATGGGACGTGCTCTACAACGCCGGCGCCGGCGCCGAGGTTTTGGC
>JBGPNU010000300.1:0-4566 GCA_041487675.1 Binatus sp. (SeqCode) | reverse complement strand
GACCGCGGCGCGATCATCGGATTCAGTGACGGTGAGGATTTCGAACCGGATTTCGGTGAAGCGGGCAAGGCCGCGGCGCGCATATACCGCGATTTCATGGCGTCCACGGAGAACGAGCCTGCCGAGTTCGGGATAAATTTGCGCGATTAGCGCGCTCTCATGAGTCGCATCGGGAGCGTAGAGCGCGGCGACAGTCGCCGGGTCGCGGCTCTCCCACGCAGACTTCCATTCTTCGACGCGCGCACTCGGCAGCTTGTGAGTGGGACTGGGCATGGAGACAAACTAACGCGGACCGATGACGAGTGGAAATGGTTCGCGCGAAGTGATCATCGCGGATCTTTGCTCCGGCGCTGCCGGCCTATCCGGCTGCTTCAGTGAGGGATTTTCTCTCCGGCGCTTGCAGGCGGCCTGCAAGTTGGCAAAGAAGCACGATTTGAGCCTAGCATGATGTTCCGAGTTCTAATATTGTCGAGAAGATAATTCAGAAGCACTCGGGGCGATGATGTGGTTCTTCGGAAAGAGTCGCGGCACCGACATTGTCGGCAAAGTCACCGCCCTGCAAGCGTTTGGGACCACTAAGGATTCCCTTGGCCAGCTCTATGGCGTTCTGACGATACTCGACGGCAAGGCAACCGGACTGCTGACCGTCGACGCCTTGTTCATCGCAATCCTGTCCACTTTTCTCGCGTCGGCTGACGCCATCGCGAAACTGATAAAGGTGGCAGCGCCCTCGTTTGTCCTGGAAATCCAATTGACGTTGGCGGCTGTTTCCGCGTTCTTATGCCTTCTCGTAGTTCGTGTTTCTTGGAGGTTTCTAGGAAAGGTTCCAGTGGCTCCGGCCAATGCCGCGGACTTCAACGACGAGCTCCTGAGGCTTGCGAATGTAGTAGACGACCGCACCCACTATTATTGGATCGCTTGGTTGCTGGCCCTGAGTGCATTCATGTTGACCTTGGCATGGTGGTCGTGGTGGTGGGCGGTAATCGCTGGAATCGTCGTCCTGGCATGGTCGATCGCGCGGGCTTAATAATCTTCAGGTAGCAACTGATCAACGAGCGTCTTAAACAAAACGGAGCGGGAATTGGATGAGTAGGAAGATCGCCCTAGCCACGCTGGATGCGGCCGACCGGGAGCTGGTTGAGATGGCAGGTGACGAGTCACGCCACGCCTATGCCCCGTATTCGGGGTTCGCCGTGGGTGCAGCCGTTCGCACGAGGTCGGGGAAAACTTACACCGCCGCCAATCTCGAGAATGCCTCCTATGGCCTCGCCATCTGCGCAGAGGTGGCAGCTATAGCAGCGGCCAATGCTGCCGGCGACTTTGAGGTTGAGTCCATCGCGATCGCAGGCCACAAATTTAAGCTACCCCAAGACAGCACTCAGGTCGTAACACCTTGTGGGCGTTGTCGCCAAGTGATTTTTGAAGCCGCGCAAGTTTCCGAAACGAACGTGAGAGTATTCTCCTGCAACGGCGATTTGAGCGAGATCGTTGAATCGACCATATCGGAGTTGCTACCGGCAGCGTTCGGCCCTGCTAATTTCGGGATCGATGCGGCCTGGCTGAAGATGCGGGAGACCCTGCACGCGGCAGTCACGAAGCTGAGGGCCAACCGTTCTCGATAGGCAAGCCGGATCGTTACGCGATGCTGAGATGTATCTCCGTCGGTGAACAAGTGTTAGGCAAGGCGTCGTCCGACCGGATGCTCGCGATCGCCCACTCGCCATAATGCATGATCCATCGTGACCAGATGCGGACGAGCCTGCCGCCGATCGCCGACTATTCGGTCAGAACCGCCGGAGCGAGCGAGATTCGAAGCCCCGGTGCCACGAGAAGCCATCGTCGCGATCGCCGACTGCGGTGGCGCGGGCGAGTCCGCGGCCATATGATACCGGCCACATGATACCCGTCCTCATCTGATACCATCACCATCTGATACCCACTACCCACTCTGCCATGAGATCGATTCGCGCTCTTGCCCTCATCTGGACCCGCAGATGGAAACAGAAAGTTAGGGGCCAGAACGGACAGAGCGAAACCCACACTGGGTTTCGCGCTTCCTGTGTTATCAAGGCGAAAATCGAAACCCCCAGAAGTGAGCAGGAGCCAGCCGCTGCCTCCATGCCAGGACTTCTCCTCGTTAACACTTCTAACAGGCCGTCTGGCCGCATCCCGCGGCGGTGCCGATTCTCTTTCTCTTTACCGACGGGAAGTCCGAAACCTGCGCGAGGTTTCGGGATGGTCTTGGTCGCATCGATCTTGATCGCGTCGCTTGCGCTCGGCGAATCGACCGGCAAGTTGAAGCTCGATGTGCTCGGGATCAATGGCGCGGGGGCGAAAAATTTGGCCCATCTGATGGCGCCGGATGGCAAGGAAGCCGGACAGGTCGCGGCCGGATCGACGGTTGCTCTTCCGCCGGGCGAGTACAAACTCGTGCTGCCTATTGTCGGCGGCCAGATCGTCAAGGACGGAATCCGAATCGAAGCCGGGCGGACGCACACGGTGCTGATTGAAAACGTCGCGTCGATGCGCGTGAGCGTCAAAGATAAAACCGGCGCCGATCCCGGGTTCGGCGTGACGGTGACTAGCACCGACTCGCCGCACGCAAAGGTCGCGAGCTTTCTTTCCGGCGATACTTACCTCTTCGCACCGAGCCAGATCGACGTGCACGTGGACGCTCCTCCCCAAGGTTACGATTGGCACGCGGTGACGCTCACGCCGGGGCATAGCGCGGTGTTGACCATGGACGAAGTGATGCCCTCGGAGCTGGTCGTGCAAACCGTGATGGCGAAGATTCCGCTGGACAACTCGACCCGCGTGGTCATACTTCGCGGCGGCACGCAGACGAAAGTCGCGGAGAGCGATCCCGGTAGTGAGCATCGCTTCAAACTTGACCCGGGCGACTACGATGTCTATGTGGAAAACCGGTCCGGCAAGGGCAAGCCGTACGCAACTTCGGCCGGAGTGCATCTCGACTCCGGAGCGAAGGTGGAACGGACCGTGCCGCTGGACTAATAAGACTAGACGAGCAAGAAAAAAGAGAGGACCGATGGCAAGCGAACGGCAAAAGGAAATCAAGCGGCGGCGCAAACGGAAGAAATCGAGAATCCAGGCCAAGACCCGCGAGGCGCGCCGCAAGACCAGGAAAAGCGGTCGCAAATCCGCGTCCTGACAAGTCCGCGTCCTGACTCCCCGGCGCATGCGATGGCTCGGCGCCGGGGGTTGGCGCGCATTGTGGTCGGCGGGTCGGCCCAAGTTTCCGTACTGGAGGTGATCGATGGCTTACGAAACCATTCTCTACGAGGTCGCCGACGAAATCGCGACGATCACGCTCAATCGTCCCGCCAAGATGAACGCGTACACCGCGACGATGGGCGCCGAGATTACCGACGCGATGATTCGCGCCGACGCCGACCACGACGCCCGGGTGATAATCCTGACCGGGGCGGGAGATCGCGCGTTCTGCGCCGGCGCCGACATGGCGATGTTCGCGTCCGATATCAAGGCGCGCGAACAGAAGTCGGACACGCGAGAACGGCGGCCGCCCGGCGTATCGCTGCCATACGTGATGCGCAATCTGTCCAAGCCGACGATCGCGGCGATCAACGGTTACGCGCTTGGGGTGGGATGCACGATACCGATCCTGCTCGACGTGCGGATCGCCTCGGAGAACGCGAAGATGGGCGTGATTTTCCCGCGCGTCGGCCTGATGAGCGAGCTCGGGTCGAGCTACCTGATGCCGCGGCTAATAGGTCTCGCGCGCACCGCCGAGATGATGCTGACCGGGCGGCAGTATCCTGCGGCGGAATGCCTCGCGATGGGACTCGTGAGCCGCGTGGTTCCATTTAAGGATCTTGCGCCGACGGCGCGTGAACTCGCTGGCGATATGCTGCAATGCTCGCCGACCTCGCTCGCGTTTACGCGCCGCGCGCTCTACCAGGGACTCGACGGCACGCTCGAAACCGCGATGGCGTTCGAGGGATTTGCGCTGGAGAAGTGCTACGTGAGCCCGGAGCACAAGGAATACGTGACGGCGTTCATGGAGAAGCGAAAGCCTGACTTCAAAAAGACCAGGCGCTAGGCTATGCCGTCAGTTTCGATAGACGGCTTGACCGAATAGGTGCGGAAAGCTAGGGTTTTTGAGTAGATAACTTAGTGAGTATCCTTTATCATATTAAGCTCGAACCGCGAGCGAAAATCTCGCGGGCGCATGCGCTAACCAAGATTAGAAAACCGTTAAGAGGCAGGTGACGAATATGGCACTTCATATCGGAAGCGTTGCACCGGATTTCACGCAGGAATCGACCGAAGGGCAGATCAAGTTCCATGACTGGATCGGCGACAAGTGGGCGATCCTGTTTTCGCATCCCAAGGATTTCACCCCGGTCTGCACCACCGAGCTTGGCATGGTGGCCAAGCTCAAGCCCGAGTTCGACAAGCGCAACATCAAGGCTATTGGGGTGAGCGTGGACAACGTCGAGTCGCACAAAAAGTGGACCGGCGATATCGAGGAGACGCAACACGTCAAGCTGAACTTCCCGATCCTGGGTGACGCGGACAAGAAAGTCT